>JAHJGX010000022.1 GCA_018824205.1 bacterium | reverse complement strand
TGTTGTTTCTTCTCTTTGGTGGCATTATTTATTTTGGATACGCCCGAAAAAGAGTCAGCCGTACATCGGCATTGATGCATGTAGTTGAGCGCATAACTGCCCGGGAATTACAATCCACGACGCTGGAAAATGAGCTGCGTGAAATAATTATCGAACGGGATAAAATCCTTGCAGACCGTTTTGACAAATTAATTAAAAACTGTGAAATCCTTGATATTGAACAGTCTCAAACTATTGAAGAAGCGTTCAAAGAAATTTCTAAAATATTATCAAACCGATGCAACATTGAGAAGGATATTATTTATAATAATTTCCTCGAAAGGGAGAAGCAATCCGGTACTGTAATAAAACCGGGTCTGGCTATACCGCATATCATTGTTCCCGGCGAAAAGCGATTTGACGTATTATTGGTTCGGGCAAAAGCCGGTTTAATATTTTCAGGAATCGATGATCCGGTTCATGCCATGTTTGTGCTGGTCGGATCGATTGATGAACGGAATTATCACCTGAGAGCCTTGATGGCGATCGCGAATATCGCCCAGGAATCAAAATTTGAGACCCGCTGGATGGCCGCGCGAAATAAGGAAGAGTTGCGGGATATTATTCTGCTGTCGAACCGGAAACGGGATATATAACAGGAGCTTGAATTGAAAAAATACGTGCATTGCAGTTTTATAGTATTTGTAATCGCCTGTCAATTTGGAATTGCTCAGGAATATGTCGTTACAAGGATTAAACATGTCAATATCAGGACAAATCCAAGTACCGGCTCCTTTGTTGTCGGCCAGTCAATGAAAGGTGACATATATGAAATGATTGGCGAAGAAGGGGAGTGGTTCGTCATTAAACTGTTTTCCGAAAATCCTCGTTATATCAATAAATGCTGTGCACTAAAACTGGATGACCCGATCACTGACCGCCTTGGCCTGCCGGAATCCAGTGAGCAATGCGAATCAATTTATAGCAGCATCCAGGCGTTAAAATACCGTGCCCGCCGGGAAGCGACCGAACTTATTCCACAAAATGTCGATGAAGAACTGAATATGAATATGCAGCAAATCCTGGAAGATATGCATATTCTGAATCTCTTTGAGATATATAGCCTGAATCCGGCTGTGTACCCGATATTAATCGAAAAATCAGTCCAAAATAACTGGTAGACAGGCAAATATCAGGTTTTTACCAGATCCTTAAGCTTATCCCACCATTTTTTCCCGACCATATCTTCAGCAACATTAAGAATATCGGTTATCAGAATGTTAAGATCTGTATCAACGGTCCAATTATTGAGAACAATTTCAGGGTCAATTTCATCCATGATACAATTGATTACAAAGGCGGCAAGGGCAATATCGTCCACATAACCAAGCGCCCCCCAGAACTCTTCCGGAATAAAATCATAAGGCGATACAAAATAGGAAACCGCAGTCGCCAGTTTTGCTTTACAGTTGCTTGACAGGGTTTTATCTGCCGAAAGTTTAATCAACAGATGAAACAGATCGGGTGTATATTTAATATATTTTCCCCATTTATTGGCTTTGCCAACTTCTGATGTTAGCCAGTTTGTAATTATTTCACGAAGTGAACCAATATAGTTATCATGCATATCTGCCATTAAGAATGCTCCTTACTTATTTTCCTTTTTCCGATTAATCAAATGATCATGAAGCCAAATTTTTGAGCTGTACATAAAACTGCGCCTTTTTGCAATTATGCGGAAAGAAATCAATGCAAACAGAGAATAAATAAGCGCAATGCCAATCATACCCCAGAAATAGAGCATGTTGCCGGTTCTGTGAGCATACGCTGGCAGATTAATTGCTAAAATTAGGGGAATGACGATAAAAAAGGTTACTGCTGATGAAAACATATAGTCGGAGGCAACCGGCGTCTCAAAATCAGGATCGATCACGCGCAAAAGTGCCAGCCCTGTTGGCATTGTCCCGGTACAAGCACCGAAAACAATTAATGTACGTTCGAAGCGGTGGTCTTTAAACAGGCGGGAACAGAACCAGGGAACCGTAGCCATAACAACCAATCCGCCGAGAATACAAATTACAGAGATTGGTAACCAGTATTTCATAACAACAATAAGGGAAATTGCACCAATCGCGCCTGATACCATAAGATCGACCGATATTCCGGAGATTCGTGTCAAACAACCATTATCCAGAGTATGTTGAAGGTCAAACAGATTTAGTATTCCTTTAAATGCCAGTGCAGTCAGGGCGGCAAATACAAAACTGATACCCCAAAGATTGACCGCCAATTCCATTCCGGCATTTCCGGCAAATGATAATAAATAGGTTAGGAACCTTAAAAGCAAATAACTGAGTAAATAGACCAGCAGCACCATTGATCCGTTATAAGTCAGCGAATCAATTGCCTCAGTCTCTGTTGTCAAATGGGAACCAACAGGCAGTTCTTTGTTTTTTGGGTAAACACCAGTTGAGACATTGCGCTGTCTTAATTTCTCCAGTTTTTCCTTGGTGATCCATTCTTTGCGAATACCATAATTGATTAACCACATCCCTCCAAAGCAGGCCCAGAGGAACCCGACAGCGGCAAAAGTCAGTCCTACTGAACCGGCGCCTTCAAAACCGAAGGATTCCCAACCCTGACCAATTGCATACGCCTGCCCCGGTCCTAAAGCAAAGCCAAGTGGCAGGAACAGTCCAAATGCCGGAAACAGATCCGGCAAAAAAGTCTTCATAAAAAAGAAGGTGATAAGCAATCCAATAATGATCTGAATTCCGTATTGAGAAATGATCGCGACGGATGTGGAAAATATACCCAGATCACCTTTTTTTCTGGGCTCCGGCGCTTTTCTGAGTGTCATTGCGATAAATGAGAGACTTAACAGATGGTAGACCATCGCCCCGAGGTCTTGATTATCCATCCCAAAGTACTTGGCGATAAAGTTATAATAAAATAACAGGATAAACCCGGCGGTTAATGCATTGGGAATCAGATATTTCTGGAAAAATTTAATTCGCGCCCGTAAAAGAGTTGCCATCAACAACGCGATCGAAATCACCCCGAGATCGATAAAAAACTTCCATGGAAAATTCATAACCCCTCCTAATTTGTGTAGGGTTAATTGTAAGTGAAAATCACTTTAATGTAAAGAATTATTTCGCGGAATATATTTTTCTATCTGTTTGTATGACCCGCAATAGCAATCATTTCCTTGTTTACCGACTGTTTAATAATCCGTCTGTCCAGAATACCTCGAAAAGTATTATTATCGTTGCTCTGGACTACGGGCATATGGTCACTAAAAAGTTGGTTCATAATATTCAAGGCTTCATCTAATGCTTCATCTTCCGGAATAATTTCATGAGCAGCTACCATTATATCCGAAGCGAGCAGCCAATCCCAGCAACTGTCGTCCAGCATTACATCTTTAATCTGGTCAAAAGATACGATACCTGCAATTGTGTTTTCTGCGGTTATTACCGGCAGAAATGCATACCCTGTATTTTGGAACTTGATAAACACTGAACGGACCGACTCACTTTCCGAAATAGTTGGCACATCCCGAACCATTACATCGGCGACTTTCCATTTTTTAATAATGTCTTCTTCGGTAATATCCCGACCGATTTCACCGGAAAGTTTGACAGCTAATTTCACTAATGGCGGGCCGATAATTTGAACAATAAATGTCGTCGCAGTGATACCAAAAATGATGATATCACCCAAATATAGGTTTTCAGCGATGTATATTCCGTTCAAATGCTGGCTGGCCATGATCGACAATCCAATTGCAACACCGCCCTGAGCAAACAATCCCATGCCGGTGTATTTCCTGACCACATCATCGGCGTTGGTCAGTTTGGCTCCAAGCCAGGCGCCAAATACTTTACCGGTACTTCTGCCAATAACATACACAGCAACAATTAACCATAGCCATTTCGGCATGTTGGTCAATCCCAGCCGGGCCCCGACAAATACAAAAAACAAAATATAGATTGGGGTTGAGAACCGTTTGAGGTGATTGATCAGTTCTTTACTCCGGTGAGGAGACATATTTACAACAGTAATTCCAATCGACATCGTTACAAGAATCACATCCATGTTCATCCGGACCGCAAATCCGATGCATAACAGAAGAACCCCAATCGCTACGGTGGAGATATAATCCTGATCGTGTGATCTGCGCAGGATAAAATTCAAAAACAGACCAGCCATGATTCCAAGGCCAATTGATCCGAAAAGTTCAAAAAGTGTGTATAATATTTCAAGGAATACATTTGAACCGGTGCCGGAAATAATTTCGGCAATGCTGGTTCCAATTCCGTATAAGGTCATGGCGAGCGCATCGTCAAGGGCAACAATTGCAATAATCGTCGTCGTCAATATTCCGGCAGTACGATACTCCCAAAGGACATTGATCGTTGAGGCGGGATCAGTGGCAGAAGCAATCGCACCGAAAACAATTCCAGTGGCAAGCGCTATGTTGAACGATTGGGTGACTTTCATCATTATCAAAGTCACCGGCAAACAGACCAATACAAACGCCAGCACACCTTCAGCCAGCAGAATCGATGTAAACTGTTTACCATATTTTCTTAATGTCTCAAAGTGAATTTCAGAGCCAACCAGAAAACCAATAATACCCAATGCAAAGAAATTAAAGGGTTTCAGCATTTCAATATCACTCTGTGAAACAAGTTTCAGGCCGCTGACGCCAATAATCACACCCATCAAAATGTATCCGAGCACCTGTGGAATACTCAGACGCTTGACTAGCAGAGCGCTCATTATTCCACCAAAGACACCAATACCGAATAGCAGTAATATTCCGGGACTCAGATTCATGACTGATTGTCTCCCTCGATAATGATATCGTATATTTCTTTATTATCCCGGCAATTATAGAGACGTTCGCGGATGATCTCATTTTTCAGTAATCTGGATATACGGGATAATGTTTGAATATAAGCGTTATGCTGATTGCGTCCGGCAATAATGAGTACAATCAGCCTGACCGGAACGTTATCCAGAGACTCATAATTTTCAATTCCCGTTTTATTTATAGCAAACGCCATCTGGATTTCATTAATCGAGTTTAAGCGAACATGGGGGACTGCAATGGACAAACCAATTCCCGTACTCATCAGTTTCTCACGTTTAAATACTGCATCCGCAAGTTCAATTCGGCCTGATAAGCCCGGTACATCACTACATAAATCAATTAGTTTATTTAGTGCTTCCTCTTTACTTGCACTATCCAGCAGGACAACCCGTTCAGGTTTTAATATTGCTGAAAGTAACGGCGAATTTGCGACATTCGGCTGAATTCTTGGAGAGAGTTTTTGATTAACCCAGTTTTCGATATCATTACGTTTAAATCGCCATGAAGTACCGATTTTACCACCGGGGATTTCACCTTTATTGGCCCAGTCATATACAGTTCGTTCTGAAACGCGTAAATAAGCGGCAAGTTCTTCAAGTGTCATTATGTCTTTCATGAATTAAACCCATTATGCTAAATATTATCAATCAACGGTATAAGATAGCACATATTTCATAATATTTCAATCATATGTTTGATATTGCAAAATATTGTAAAAAGAATAATTATGGGAGAGAGTGGGAAATTCAGCAAATAAAATGTTAACCGCCGAATTTATTCGGTGGAGCAAAACGATGTCTATCACAACACCCGACTTTAGTCGGTAGAAGAAAGTACACACCATCCCAGTTACCAGCCAGAGCATCTTTCGAAGTAGCCGGAAGATGAGCCCGAATCCGTCAAAAGCCGGACAAGTGAATTCCACAAGGGGACAGGGGGGCAACGTCGGATAATCAAATGAATGGCAAAATGTTGAGATTATCAGACTTGCACAGTGACATGGAACTGTTACAAAACAGAACCCGGCAATCAGGTGGAAATTATAAAAATTACGACATATTTCAGGCTAGAACTTCATTTTTAAAATTTATCCGTAACCAAACCTGTTCCGATGTATCTCAGTTTGTGTAAACTAAAAGGAAAGAAAGGAAGTACAATGACTGAGCATTTGAAGAAAGAAGATTTTAAATCAAAAGTTTTTGATTTCGAAAAGAATGAGGAGTGGAAATTCGAGGGTAATTTGCCCTGTATAATTGATTTTTATGCTGACTGGTGTGCGCCATGTAAAATGATTGCACCGATACTTGAAGAAATATCAGAAGAATATAAAGGCAAATTGAACGTCTATAAAGTAAATACGGAACAGGAACAGGAGCTGGCTTCGGTTTTTAGCATTCGCAGTATTCCGTCTATACTTTTTGTACCTAAGTCCGGTAATCCTCAAATGGCTGCCGGTGCACTTCCCAAAGCAAATCTGGAAAATGCAATTCGTGAAGTCCTTGGAGTAACTAATATGCAAGTCACCGCATAAATATTTTGTTACATTTTAATTAGTAACGAAACCTTACTAACAACACATATTTTCCTTGATACTTGCTCAATAATTGTTTATTATTGAGCAAGTGTTTTATGCATATATCAAGATATTTTACAGCACACGCAGCTCTATTTTTTATTCATATTCCGTTTTAAATAGTTTTTTGTCAGGTTTACAGAGCCAGAAAGATATCCGCAAAAATGATTGACTGCTTTTCTATTCAATATAATAAGTAATTATCATTTAATCGTTTAGATAATCATTACAGGAGGAATTAATGGACAAAATCGAGATTCAGAAACAGGTTATTAATGTTGTCGCTAAAGTGCTGAAAATGGATGCTTTAGAAGTATCTCCGGCCGCCAATTTTATTTTCGATCTAGGTGCCGATTCCATGCAGAGTTTGGAGCTGATAGCCGGATTTGAAGAAGAATTCAACATCGAAATGGATGAAGATAAGGCGCTTGCCGTACAAACTGTATCCGACGCGGTCGAATTTATTCACGGCTATCTTTAATTATTATTCCGGAGTATAGATGACTTCAAAAACTGAAATTCATAAAAAAAATCTTGAGAAAATATTTTATCCTGAATCGGTAGCAATTATTGGGGCGAATAAAGTACGCGGAACGGTTCCCTACGATATAATCGCCAACATTCTGAAAGCCGATTTTAACGGAATCGTATTTCCTGTAAGTCCGCGAGAAAAATTCATTGCCGGGATTAAATCCTATCAATATGTCGTTGACATTGAAGATCCTGTCGATCTGGCGATATTGGTCTTTCCCTCATCGGTCTGTCATATGGCGCTGGAGCAATGTGGACAGAAAGGGATAAAGTCAGCGATTATCATATCTGCCGGTTTCAAAGAGGTTGGCGGAGAAGGCATTGAACGGGAAAAACAGATCAAAGCAATTGCTGATAAATACGATATGTCATTTATCGGACCAAATTGTCTTGGTGTCATTAATACGGACCCAAGTTCACGAATTAACGCATCTTTCGCCCGGAAAATGCCGGAGGAAGGAAGTATCGGATTTTTATCCCAGAGTGGTGCTTTATGCACAGCCGTACTTGATTATGCTCAGGCAAAACATATCGGGTTTTCGAAGTTTATCAGTTTTGGAAATAAAGCCGATATCAGTGAAATAGATCTTTTGTATTATTTGAAAGATGATCCGAAGACCAAGGTCATATTAATGTACCTTGAGGAAGTGTCTGACGGAATTGCCTTAATGAAGGCCGCCCAGGATGTGATTTCCAAAAGCGGTAAACCGATCCTGGTCCTCAAATCCGGACGAACCAGTGAAGGAGCCTCAGCTGCTGCCTCTCATACCGGTTCGCTGGCCGGCAGCGATGAAATCTGTGATGCAGCATTCAAACAGGCTGGCATTATTCGCTGTAGTAATATTGAAGAGATGTTCAATATTGCCATTGCTTTTGCTTATCAGCCGCCACCAAAAACAAATAGTATCGCCATTATCACAAATGCCGGTGGTCCCGGTGTTTTGACAACAGACGCTGCTATTCATGACGGTCTGAAACTGGCTGTATTTTCCGACGAAACAACCGCAATTTTAAAAAAGAACCTTCCTAAAACCGCCAATATAAAAAACCCCGTAGATGTTATTGGAGATGCCCGTGCCGATCGCTATAACATTGCATTGACATCCGCGTTTAACGATCCGGCGGTAGATGCTGTTTTCGTAATCCTGACACCGCAATCCATGACGGATATCGATCTCATTGCCCGGGAGGTGGCAAAAGTCTCCAGTCATTACAAAAAGCCGGTCTATGCGTCTTTTATGGGTGAAGCCGATGTTAAAGAAGGTATCGATGTTCTGCAACGGAATAAAATTCCTCATTATTCGTTGCCTGAATCCATGAGCAAGGCTGTCGCGACAGTCTATAAATTCAATCAGGAAAAACATGATATCGTTAAAAAGGAACGCATTTTTAATGACTTGAAGCCGGAGATTGCGAAAGCAATACTGAATAATGCCATCGCGGAAAACGTTGGATATTTAACCGAAGAAACGGCTCTGAAAGTACTCGAAGCATACGGATTGCCGGTCCTTGAAAGTTACCTGGCGAACACTTCCGCTGAAGCAGCCCAATACGCTGAGAAAATCGGTTTTCCAGCTGTAATGAAAGTAATGTCCGAAGACATTATTCATAAATTTGATGTCGGCGGTGTTGTTTTGAATATTCAAGATACTGAAGATGCCAAAACCGCATACGAGACAATACTTAAAAATGTCCAGGTAAAACAGCCGGATGCAAAAGTCAAAGGCGTCCTCGTCACTAAGATGGTCTCCTCAGGACAAGAGGTCATTCTCGGCCTTAAACGTGATCCGTCATTCAATTCGGTTATCATGTTTGGCTTGGGCGGTATTTTCGTTGAAATATTCAAGGATGTCAGTTTCAGAATTGCCCCGGTTGACGAAATTTCAGCAAAAGCGATGATTAATGAAATCAAATCATCAGCCATTTTGAGAGGCGCTCGCGGAAAAGCAGTCAGTGACATTCAATCAATCGTCGAATCTATCATGCGGCTGTCTAAACTTGCCACTGATTGTCCGCAGATCAAAGAACTGGATATAAATCCGCTGATTGTTCTTGAAGAAGGTAAAGGCTGCTATATTGCCGATGCCAAAATCATGTTATCAATAAATTCCAAATAAAAGAGAGGTGTTCCAATGAGAATTTTAATCCACGATAATTACGAAAAACTCAGCAATTGGGTGGCCCATTATGTTGCTCGGAAAATTAACACCGCCAAACCGACTGCTGAAAATCCATATGTGCTCGGGCTGCCAACAGGCTCTTCGCCCATCGGAACCTATAAAGCTCTGGTAAAACTGTACAAAGAGGGCAAAGTATCGTTTAAAAATATTGTAACATTTAATATGGATGAATACGTTGGTATTTCGGAAGATCATCACGAAAGTTATCATTATTTCATGCAGGATAAGCTATTCAGACACATCGATATTCTCAATGCAAATATCAATATACTGGATGGCAACGTTCCTGATCTGGAAAAAGAATGTCATGACTATGAAGAAAGAATAAAAAAGGCCGGCGGAATCGACCTGTTTCTTGGCGGAATCGGACCGGACGGACATATCGCCTTTAATGAACCGGGATCATCATTAAACTCAAAAACAAGGATCAAAACACTTACATACGATACGATTCAGGCAAACTCACGCTTTTTTGACAATGATATCAATAAAGTGCCGAAGACAGCATTAACTGTTGGAGTTGGAACAGTTATGAGTTCCAAAGAAGTTCTGATCATTATAAACGGCTATAAGAAGGCCAGAGCATTACAGAAAGTGGTGGAAGACGGCGTCAATCACATGTGGACCGTTTCAATGCTGCAACTGCATGAACACGGTATTATCTGTTGTGACGATGAATCAACCATGGAAATGAAGGTCGGCACGGTAAAATATTTCAAGGACATTGAACATAAAGCACTATCCAATCTTCCTAAACTTCAATAAGGCAATTGATCTATGGCGTTTAGAAAACTTACTTCCGATGAAATAGATATACTTAAGCAACGGGGTTGCACTGCCAAGGATTGGAATTCTATTTCGGTCAATGATCCATTTGCTACGAAGGCAATGAGAAATGTTGATTTTTTCGGCAATGTTGAAATCGGTGATTTATCCGGTACGAAAAAACTGCCGGGCGGG
>JAHJGX010000192.1 GCA_018824205.1 bacterium | reverse complement strand
TAAAGTCGGATAGGGTTTGGATATAAAAACATGGCGGATTTACTGGCACTTGTATGAAAGCGGCCCGGCATAAGAACGTGTTCGGGTTGTGGATAAATGTAATTTGGGGCGACGAAAGGTTCATCGGTGACGATGGATCAGGATTTAAGAAAAATACGCGTGATTGGTTTTTTTCGACAGAGCTCAGAATTAGTTTAAGGATGTCGCCGGGTTTCGCATTAAAACACGAAACTCGAACGGAAAGTTTTGTGGAGTCGGTGAACGTACTATCGATACGGGCACGATCCTGATAAACACCCGTCCGGCTAACCCATTGCGCCTGTACGGAAATTGAATCCGTTGCATCACTGTCAAAGACTATATTTAAGCTGTTGTTGGAAAATGTTACGTGATTTAGGACTGGTTCGAAAGGAGGAACGGAAACAACAGAAAAATTCACCGTTGAGGTATTCATATACCGGTCATAAACCTCAATTTCAAAGCTATGTTGGCCTTGGTCCAGATTGAGAATCCCATTTCCCGGGGATTGTGCATAAAAGCGCAGGTCCTTTGAACAATCATCGAACCAAAGCCGATTAAAATTTCCGAGTCCCCCTTGCTCCAGCTGATAATCCCGATCAATCTTTATCAGATGCGTTTCTTCGAAGTCAAAACTGTCATACTGCACGTGGAAAAAAAGACTGTCATCAATGGTGAGGCGGATACCATAGGGATTATAAAAATTCGGAACGCCGCGAACCGTGTCGTGGGTTTTTATCTCGATTCCGACCGGACCGGATACGCGAATGGTATCTGCAATGGCAAATAATTTTTTATGAATGTAATTCACCGGGAAAATCTGTGTAGCAGGTTGTCCATTAATTTGGGAAGCGGTATTTACCGGCACGACGGCAATGGCCTTGATGGTTGGAATTGTGTAATCGGTGATTTTTAAATTGGTATTCAAGGGATTGATCAGACGATTGTTCCGGTCGCGGATTTCGAAATGAAGGTGGGGATGCCTGGAGCCGGTTTCGCCGGTAAATGCGATGGTGTCTCCCTGGAAAACCCGGAATTCATTTTCTTTAAAATATATATCGGCCTGATAACGTTTCTGGAGGAGCTGTTCGGCTTTGACATAAGCATTGAGAAATGGGTTAAATTCATCGAGATGACCATAAACGGCAAGATTGCCATCGTCGAGTTTAAGATATACCGCCTTCCCGTAGCCCGACGAGGATGTACGTATCCGCCAGATATAACCATTAGCGATAGCAAACACCGGATAACCGGTGCGATAATTCGTTTTAATGTCTATCCCGGAATGAAAATGTCCCGAGCGATATTCGCCGAAACTGGAGCTGAGATACCGGCCCGTATTGGTTGGCCAGATATAATTCTGCGCGAATAACGGATTAGTAAAGATAAGAACTGTTGAAATGATTATTGGGTATATTTTCATTCACAAATGATCGTTTTTCAGGTCGGAATATACAACTCCGAACTGAAGCTTACAATTTCTTTTATGCTGTTCGCCTGTCAATCGTATTAGAATAAATTACCGTCCGGTTGCGGCCGGTGTTTTTGGCATGATACATGGCCTTATCGGCATTTTCGACAAGATCGCTCTCGTTTTTCATCCGTTCCTGGTTCAACTCTGCAATCCCCAGGGAAACACTTACGGTGGTCGATACATCGTCTTTTGTTACTATTTTTTCGGAAATCAGCACACGGAGCTTCTCGGCCACTTTATTGGCACATTCCGCCGTTGTTTCCGGAAGCAGAATAACGAACTCTTCGCCGCCATATCGAGCGTAAATGTCATGGCTCCGTAACTCTTCTTTGAGCGTTTTTCCGATCATCCGCAGGACTTCGTCTCCGAACAGGTGCCCGTGTGTATCGTTAACCTTTTTGAAAAAATCTATGTCAAAAATGATACAGCTTAAGGTGGTGCGGTAACGTAAGGCCCGGGAATATTCATAGCGTAGTTTCTCGTCAAAATTGCGGCGATTAAAAATGCCGGTCAATGCATCGGTGGTGGAAAGCGATTCCAGCATTGAATTGGCCTCTTCAAGGGCCCGTGTGCGCTCTTTTACCCGGGCATCAAGAAGCGTGTTAAAGCGTTCCATTTCAGAGCGGGCCACGCGGAGTTCTTCGACAGCGATTTTCAGATAATTTTCCCGGGATTCAAACTGGCGGCAGACATTTTCCATGATCGTGGCCAGGCGCCGGATTTCTGGTGGATTGCCAACCCGCATGAATCGTTCAAATTTGCTGTTGGAATAATCACCACAGGCGGCATTTTCAATGGTGACAACCAGCTCTTCAAATAATGGGTTTTCCAGTTCCTGCATAATTCAACGCTTCTTATGTTTTTTGGGAGTTTCTTTGACTAACGGCACAAACCGAACGGGCAGTAATTTCTCTTTTATAATCCGTTTTCCCTGCCTGCTGATCAAAACAAGATCCTGGGACCAGTGTTGTTGACCAATGGGAATAATCATTTTACCGTTATCCGCAAGTTGATCAAGCAGGGATGGCGGGATATCTTCACTGGCGGCGGTCACGATTATTTTGTCGAAGGGGGCGTGTTCTTTCCAGCCCAGCCGCCCGTCAGAACATTTAATATGAATGTTCGAAAAATTCAAAGATGATAATACAGACCATGCACGGTCAAGCAACGGTTGAATGACCTCAATCGTATAAACGGATTTGGCAATGCTGGCCAGAACGGCGGTTTGATAACCGGAGCCGGTTCCGACTTCCAGAACTTTATCCGAGGGCTTCAGTTTTAAGGCCTGGGTCATAAAAGCAACCACATAGGGCTGTGAGATGGTTTGGTTTTCGCCAATCGGCAGCGCCTGGTCCGAAAATGCCAGGGCGCGATGTTTCTCCAGAACAAAGCGGTCACGAGGGATTATTTTCATTACCTGAATCACATTGGGTTCGCGGATATCCCGATTACTGATTTGGGTATCAACCATTTTTTCGGAATTTTTGGGGGATAGTGGATACAATAATTTGGTGCCGGTTTAAGATTGTTGGGGAAGTGTATTAAAGAATTCCAGCAGGTCTTCCAGTGAATCAATATCTGTTTTTTTCAGTTGTTCCAGGTGGATTGTTTTAAACGTGGAAAATATGGAGATACCGTTTATGTAATCTGCAAGATCGATGGGAATGTGAACGGTTTTAAGTATGAAGCAGTTTTGAAAATAATCCGGGTCCTCGCGATCCAGGTGAGAAATCGTCATATTCACACTGTTTAATCGCTCACGATCTCTCCGAATCTGTGCAATATCTGCCGATGGCAGCAGGTGATGATATTTTCGTTTAATCCCGGTTCGCAGCCAGCTGACAGCTTCGCTCCACGCGCCTGTAAAGTACTTTTGATAACGCTGCTCTCCGATTTCCTGCTGTAAATATTCAACGACATTCGACATAAAATATTTTCTGTGCAAATCCCAGAGATGAAAATATTGCCGGAGCAAAAAATGACCGTATGACGTTTTCACACTGTTGGTCCGGTTGAAAAACGATCGGGCGTCATATTTCAGGCGATTGAGATGATTCCGGATGGTGGCCGGAAACAGATGATAAACAGGGGAACTTGAATCCTGTCGCGTTTGCCGGTAACGGCGCGGAATCTGTAACTCGTTTAACGAGAACGAAAATGACTTTTCCATGCCGGAAACGTTCAATTCAATAAATGCGCCAAAATCCGACATTTTGATAAAGTTTCGGAGCGCCTTGTCGTATTCCGGCAGGGTCTTAATAGACGGTAAATCCAGGTCGGCCATCAGATCCGGGAAAAGAACCGCCTGCTTTGGATTAATGGTGTCCATCATGTTTAGAATTCTTCCTTGTGATTCTAAATTATCTGATTATCGGGAATTGTGGTATTTTTAGGAATGACGACAATCCCCTCACGAATATAATAATTTTGTCCGTCAGCTGTCTGGGCGTTATCCCGATTAATTATCCGGACGTTATCGCCAATCCGGGCATTTTTATCGATTATTGCATTTTTAATAATGCAGTTTTCGCCGATACCGATCGGAACGGGATAATTTTTATTATTGCTTTCATAAAAATCGTTGCCCATTAAGACACAATTTTCCAACTCCGAATTTCTGGAAATAATGGTTCGGATACCCACAACAGATTTTCTGATTTTGCTCTGTTCAATAAAACAACCGTCGGCCAGCAGTGTATGTTCGAAGGAACAGTTGTCCACTCGCGAACCGGGCAGAGAGCGGGCGCGGGTATAGATTGGAAAATTTTCATCATAAAATGTGAATGGTGGTTTAAACGATGTCAGTTCCAGGTTGGCCTGAAAAAACGACTCCATGGTACCGATATCCCGCCAGTATCCGTTAAAAGAGTGGGCAAAAACCCGATAATTGTCAATAGATAAAGGAAT
>JAHJGX010000191.1 GCA_018824205.1 bacterium | reverse complement strand
TACCTTCGAATTCCAGGGTTGTTGTTTCGTCGTAAAAGTGTTTCGGTGTTGATTTCAGGACCGGCCTTTTCACATCAATTGTCCAGAAGTATTCATCGTCAATCGGTCGCTTGATAAATATATCCAGCAGCGACATATCTTTGACAAATATCAAACGACGTGTCTGAATACGGATGATGCGAACCTGTCCTTTACGAAAGGGTCCGGTATTGCATCTATATCGTCTCACATAAAAACGATAGCCTTTCAGCCAGAATCGCCAGCGGTTCCGGAGCAACTTCTTTTCGTATTTCTCCGTTGTGGTAATATCCACGTCATTATCCCATGGTAAGAGGCGATTTTCACGTACGATACCGAGCAGAGTCCCGGCTTCCAGCACATAGTGAATATGGCACGTTTCCAAAATTTTGGCGACGTCTTTCAACATTTTTTGGGCTTTGATCAGGATTTCACCTTCCAGGCGTTTACTGCCGGCCATATTATCTTAAGTATCCTTTTCTGAAGCGTTCATGATACATGATCTGAATTTTCCGATAAAGATTCAGAGGCTTTTTATGATTTGGTAAAATTTCCGGATGTTTATATATTTCTTCAAGTCGATTTATCAGGTTTTCACTGATTCTGCCGTCTAAATACGGATTAATTTCACTAAGCTGTTTATTATTCCTCACAGTGCAGGATTCCGATAGTGCTTTGTCAATTGCCGCTCGCAGCTCTCCCGGATCGGTAATATTAATTGCCTTGTCGTTGCGGCTTTGGGTTTTATAAGTCACCACCGGTTTATCAAGTACCATAAATTCATAAATAACCGACGATGTATCCGAGATCATTACATCAGCTAAATGCAAAAGCGGTGTTACATCATAGGTCTCAATAATTTTGATATTATTCGCATCGATCTCATCGATTTGAGCGATGATATTTTTGTCCATTAATTCATGAAATTTCAAAATCCAATACTCATTTTCTCTGATTGTATTTTTCAAATGAGGAATGAGTTCACTTGCAGATTCCATCTTTTCGCTAAAAGTCGGTGCATAGAGAATAATCGTTTTATCAGCGGGAATTGCGTATTTTTTCTTCAAATCTGCAGAATCATAATTCAAAATGTAATCTATCTTCGGCCAGCCGGTTTCTTCAATATGGAAATATTTATATTTGGTCTGGAGTATTTTAAACCGTTCAGTTACAAAAGGTCCTGACGTGCAGTAGATATCAAAGAAATGCCGAATTTTATAATGCGATTCTTTCTCAATACCCAGACCATGAAACAGTTGCACTTTGATTCCCGGCAATCGGAAATCGACAAAATTCCCTGGGCAAAGTACAAAATCCGGCAAAAAAGCCGTTGCTGATTTTCTGTCGAAAAAGATGGAATCGTTTTCCCATTCATCAGGTAAAATGTCATTGACCTTCTGTGAAATAAACAGTGCGTACTCAATATTCCGATAGCGGCAAAATCTTGTTAATGGTAAAATTATCGGCACGGAATACTGCTTGGCTATGTAGAATAAAAGTTTCATAAATTGAGGTATTCCCTGAATTTATCGAAAACCTGTTCCGGAGATATATTAAACGAATTATCCGTTCGGTCTTTGAAGTTCCAATCTCTGAGATACATATGTTGTGGTTTATGCCAGGCCACCCACTTTTTCGGATTTGTCTTTGGGCCGAATATCGTGATAGAAGGTGTTTCCATGGCAATTGCCAGATGATTAATCCCTCCGTCGTTCCCAATATACATCATTGCTTTTTTCAATAGCGCTCCCGCTTGATTAAATGTAGTTGGGCATGCAATTATAGGCTTTTCTTTCATCATTTTCACAATTTTATCTGTGGCATCTTTTTCACCCGGCCCCCAGAGTAAGATTATTTTAAAATTTGTGTTTTGAATAATTAAATCACACAATGTCGCGAATGATTCCAGCTGCCACTGTTTTGCGGCGATAGGACTTACCGGAGAAACTACAAGCAGTTTATCATTTTCCAACTGATTTTTTCTAATCCAGTCATCGATATAATCTATCGACTGAGAGATGATTTTATAGTATGTATTGTGTGGCTGTTCAGTAATACCCAATGGTTTTAGCAAATCAAATTTCGCTCGTGAATAATAGCGGAAATTATCCCGTTTAACTTTATAATTATAAACCCAATTCCAGCGTTTTTGTAACCAACCCAATTTGAATTTTGCACCGCTGAACATGGTTATCTGGGCAGAGCCTGGACCCCGCAGCTGATCAACAATGACATCATATCTTTCTTTTCGAACCAGATGAATAATTCGCAACCGCTCTGCAAAATACGAGAATGTTTTTTTCTTTTTTTTATCCATTAAAAGCAGGTTATCGAGATACGGATTATCTTCAAGAAGCGTCATATACGGCCTTTGAACTAGATAATCTATCTGTGTATTCGGAAAATGCTGTCGCAATGTTGGCAAATAACCGGTATTGAGTAATACGTCACCAAAGGGTTTATACTGAATCAACAGGATTTTCCGGATTTTTCTGAGTTCTGCTTCGGGAATTTGCATAATTTTAGGTCCGAATTTCATGAACGACAGCAGCATTATCATGTGTAATCGACGTACTCTTTCTCCTCAATTAAATCGGAATTGAATTTCAGGTTAATTCGTTTTTTTATAGCAGCTCTTTCATCATTAGTAAAATAAACACTCCGGGCTAATTTAATAAATTCATCATCAAATTCCCTGTTTGATTCTTTAACACGAATCGCATCCTCAATTTGCCATAATTT
>JAHJGX010000021.1 GCA_018824205.1 bacterium | reverse complement strand
TGAAAAGAGTTTAAAGAAGGGTGTTTTGTCACATATGCGGATGCTGCAGAAAATGCCTAAGCGTGTGATGAATTACTTTAAACATCCAAAGATTGCATACGCAAGATGAATTACACAATTAATACCCGCCGGTTTAATAATGTGCTTTTGGAGTAAATATCACTTCATCAGAACACACTTCTTTACAGAGGAAAAACATGTGCAGATGAAGACCAGTTACACACCGCAATTACTGATAGGTCTGTTTTTAGTATTCATCGGGGCAATTCTACTGATTAGAGACTGGTGGTATCTTGATCAGATATTTCGGGCATTTTCAGATTTAGCTGGAAATACCTGTTTCCGGGACTGCTGATTGGATTGGGGATATATGTTATTGCCAAAGGTGACCGGTCAAAATCTGATAATAATTAAAAACGGTTTAATTATTTAAGGATTTTTATTGAGGTTGAGATTTTAGTTTTGTAAATTAGAAATGTGATGAATACGCTGGAAATATGATGTATCTAAGTTATTATAAATGCTGTTCTTACCATATACGGCAGATTTATCGGGAATTTTGTCGGTTTAACGTTTATGATTGATTCATTTAGACATATTTTAATCCGGTTGCATCTAAAGTGCTTAAATAGTTTAAGTTTTAGATGCAATTTTTATTTAGAGAGGGCTTGAGTTATGGCTACGAAATCATTTAATGCTTTTGAAATGGCACAGGCGCAATTTGATAAAGTTGCTGACATTCTCGAACTTGAACAGGCATCAAGGGATATTTTACGTAATCCGATGCGGGAATATCATTTCAATATTCCTGTCAGAATGGACGACGGCACTTACAAAGTATTCCGTGGCTTTCGCGTCCAGCACAATGATGCCCGCGGACCCGGCAAAGGTGGTATTCGGTTCCATCCTCAGGAGACCGTGGACACCGTCAGGGCATTAGCGATGTGGATGACCTGGAAGTGTGCGGTTGTTGATATTCCTCTGGGAGGAAGCAAGGGCGGCGTCATTTGCGATCCTCATAATCTGAGTATGCGTGAACAGGAATTGATTTGTCGTGGCTGGATTCGTCAGATTGCCCGCGATATTGGTCCCGTGAACGATGTGCCGGCACCGGATGTCATGACAAGTGCCCAGCATATGTTGTGGATGATGGATGAATACGAAGTAATCACCGGTGGAAAATATCCCGGAGTTATCACCGGAAAACCGGTTGGGCACGGCGGCTCTTTGGGAAGGACGGAAGCAACCGGATATGGCGTTGTTTTCACCATTCGCGAAGCCCTGAAAGAAATGGATATTAAACCGGAAGATACGATTGCCAGCGTCCAGGGATTTGGCAATGTCGCTCAATATGCGATTGAACTTTACACGCAATTAGGTGGTAAAGTTAACTGTGTATCCTGCTGGGATCAGGGTGACCAGATCTCTTATACCTTCCGGAAAAAAGATGGCGTAAAATTAGCCGAACTCCAGAAAATCACCGACAGATTTGGTGGTATTGACAAGAACAAAGCCACAGATCTCGGTTACGAAATTCTGCCGGGTGATGCCTGGATTGAACAGGATGTCGATATTTTAATTCCGGCGGCTATTGAAAACCAGATTAGTCAGGACAATGTTGAGAAAATCAGCAAAAAAGTCCGCATTATCGCCGAAGGTGCTAATGGCCCGACAACTCCCGCTGCGGATAAGGTTATTGAGGAACGTGGAATATTTTTGATTCCCGATTTCCTTGCCAATGCTGGCGGAGTGACCTGTAGCTATTTCGAACAGGTTCAGAGCAACATGAACCATTACTGGGAAAAGGATGTTGTACTGGGTAATCTTGACGCAAAAATGACATCCGCATTTATTGCCGTCAGTGATCTCGCCAAGAAAGAACAGATCTATATGCGTGATGCGGCGTATGTAATTTCGGTGAACCGGGTAGCCCATGCCTGCCGACTGCGTGGCTGGATTTAAACGGGTAACTGAATATATATTTTTCTATGCAGGCTCTCTTGAATAAAGGGAGCCTGTTCATTTTTACAATAAAATTTTTGGAATTAGCGGAATTAAGTTTTTATTTATAAATTGGAATTAATCAATAATTTGATATGACAAAAGTTAACGAACCCCATAATATTCCAAAGTATAACCGTGAGTTGCTTGGCTCAAAGGACAGCATTACCTGTATTGGGAAAGGTCAATTTGGGGGAAAAGCCAACGGTCTTGTATTTATTCAAAATGTAATCCTCGAAAAATTTAAGCATGATGATTTCACAGACATTCATATATCGGTCCCAAAAATGATTGTGTTATGTACGGATGTTTTTGATGAATTTATGGCTGCTAATAATCTATATGAGATTGCACTCTCTGATTCAGCCGATACCCGCATCGCTCACGCTTTTCAAAAAGCCAATCTTCCCTCTGAAATGGTAGGTGATTTGTGGTCGATGATTGCGAACGTTCATATACCTTTGGCGATCCGGTCCTCCAGTATGCTTGAAGATGCCATTTATGAGCCTTTTGCCGGAATTTATGCGACCAAAATGATTGCCAATAATCAACTGGAGACGGTTACCCGATTTAATAAATTGGTTGAGGCGGTCAAGTTTGTATATGCTTCTACATATTTTCGTAAGGCGAAAAATTATTTTAAAGCAGTTAACCGTTCTATAAGTGAAGAAAAAATGGCAGTGATCGTCCAGGAAGTTGTCGGTCATAGACATGGTAACCGCTACTATCCGAATATCTCAGGTGTTGCCCGATCGTATAATTATTACCCGCTCGGACATGCCAGTCCGGACGAGGGAGTTGCGGAGTTAGCATTAGGACTTGGCCGGACGATCGTGGATGAGGGAATATCCTGGAACTATTCGCCGGCTTATCCACATGCAAATCCTCCATTTAATTCGGTAAATGATTTAATGAAAAATTCCCAGAACAGTTACTGGGCAGTCAATATGGGATCCATTGCCGACTATGATCCGGTGAAGGAGACGGAATATCTGGTTAAATGTAATCTTGCAGAGGCTGAAAAAGACGGCGTTTTAAATCTGCTGGCATCCAGTTATGATTATCACTCGGACCGCCTTTATTCGGGAACATTCGGTAATTTTCCCAGGGTGCTGACATTTGCTCCTGTACTGCAGATGAATGAGTTACCTCTTAACGATGTTGTAAAATCATTGTTGCAACTCTCTCAACAGGAGGTGGGGACATCGGTGGAGATGGAATTTGCGCTCAGTATTAATCCCGCAAATAACGTTCGCGCTTCTCTTGGATTTCTGCAGGTCCGGCCCATGGTTGTATCAGCCGACGAGGTAGATATAACCCAAAGTGAAATGACGGGTGATGATGTTCTGCTGGCATCAGAAACAGTGATGGGCAACGGTATCTGCACCACAATCTCGAATATTGTGTATGTTAAACCGGACCGGTTCAGGAAAGAATCGGCAAGAGACATTGTGAAAGAGTTGGAGCAGATTAATTTGGATCTAAGGACAGACGGAAAACGCTACCTATTAATCGGATTTGGCCGCTGGGGCAGCCGGGATCCCTGGCTGGGAATACCGGTGGAATGGGGCCAGATTTCAAGCGCGAAAGTGATTGTGGAATCCACTTTACCTGAAATAAATGTGGATTTGAGCCAGGGGACCCATTTTTTTCATAATATCAACAGTTTTCAGGTCAGCTATTTTTCAGTGCATCATTCGGGTAAATATAAAATCGACTGGGATTGGCTTAATCAACAGCCAATTTTAAGTGATCAGCAATTTGTCCGTCATATACAATTAGCCAGTCCCATCCGTGTAAAAGTCGATGGACGCAGCAGTAAAGGGGTTATCCAAAAATGATAGTTAATGATGGGTCGGTTGAAAAACTTCATGACATTTTAAATGAGCGGGTCAAGGAATTAAATTGTATTTATACTATCGAAGAATTATTAAGCTCGACCAAATATTCGATTGATGAAATATTCCGGAAGGTTGTTGAAGCGATTCCACCGGGATGGCAATACCCGGATATCTGTGTCGCCCGAATTGATTATGAAGGCCAAGAATATGTCAGTAAGGGATTTAAAAAGACGCGCTGGATTCAACGGGCCGATATCATTATCCAGGACAAACCGACTGGATTTGTCGAGGTGTATTATACGGAATTTCGACCGACTGCCGATGAAGGACCGTTTCTGAAAGAAGAACGACGTCTGATTAATACAATTACCGACCGGCTTGGGCATTATCTCCTCCATAATAAATTGCGCGATTTGTTCAAGGATCTGGACAAGAGCGGTCGGATGCTGATGGAAAAGGACAAATCCGACTGGACGGTTATTCTGGATTTTCTGCGCCGGTCGGATCAGAAACTGTATATTCGCTTTTCCCGGCGAATGATGAATTACCTCTGCTGGAATGGCGTCGAAGAAGCCAAGCATATGCTGAAGTACTTTGATAAATCCCCGCTCAGTGAAGAAACCGGGTATGTGGATGATGTCAATCGCCCGCTTCAAAAGGCGACGATCAATAATATTCTGCAGATCAGTGATAAGACGTTCAAAATCGCCGCTGAACGACTCAGCGGTAACGAGATTCTGCTGTGTATTCAAAAGTGGCTGCAGGAAGATAAATCCAGTTTCCTCGTCAGGGCACTCGAAACTCAGGGCAATCCGCTTTCGGAAATCGCCGATGCTCTGGCCCGTTTTTACCACCTGGCCCAGGAGGGAATTCAATTATCGGAATCCACGAGAAAAACGCTCAATGTATCGCTGATACGACGGTTCTTTACAGACCAGCTGGATTATATTAATAAGGCGAAAAACTTTGTTGAAATCGAAGATTTTTATGAATTACTGACAAAAATCATATTTTTGCCAGACAGTCATGGCAAACTCGGTGGCAAAAGTGCCGGGCTGTTTCTGGCTTCCCAGATACTCAAACGGGCATTAAGCGAGCACGAAATCCTGAATCAGGTGAAAATTCCGAAAACCTGGTACATCACTTCCGATGTTCTGATCAATTATCTGCATTATAATGATCTTGAAGAAGTAATCGAGCAGAAGTACAAGGAAATTGACCAGATTCGACAGGAATATCCCCATATCATTCAGGTATTGAAAAATGCCAGTTTTCCGCCGGAGATTGTGAAATCCCTTGGGCTGGCACTGGACGATTTTGGTGATTCACCGTTAATCGTGCGCAGTTCGAGTCTCCTCGAGGACCGTTCGGGATCGGCATTCTCCGGAAAATATAAAAGCCTCTTTCTGGCCAATCAGGGCAGCCGGGAGGCGCGGCTTGAGGCATTGATTGACGCAATATCCGAAGTATATGCCTCAACCTTCAGTCCCGATCCAATCGAATACCGGGCCGAACGCGGACTGCTGGACTTTCATGAAGAGATGGGAATTATGATCGAAGAGGTCGTCGGAAAAAAGGTCGATAAATATTTTCTGACGCCCTATGCCGGTGTCGCATTCAGCAATAATGAATTTCGCTGGTCACCGCGAATTAAACGGGACGATGGACTGATTCGTCTGGTACCGGGACTTGGGACCCGGGCCGTGGACCGACTCAGCGACGATTTTCCGATTCTGGTGGCGCCGGGTCAACCCCGGTTGCGGGTCAACGTGACTGTGGATGAATTGATGCGCTATTCGCCGCAAAAAATGGATGTAATCAACCTGGAAACCAATAGTTTTGAGACCATCGATGCAATTAGTCTGATCAGAGAATATGGACGGAAATACCCCAATGTGTCAAAAATAATTTCCTTTTTGAAAGGGGACCATATTGAGCAGCCTTTTGGACTGAATTATAATCTGGATCAAGAGGACGTTCTCATTACTTTTGAGGGGCTGATTGAGAAAACTCCGTTCGTGGAACTGATAAAAACCGTTTTAAAAATTCTGGAAGAGAATCTTGGAACGCCGGTGGATATTGAATTTGCCAGTGACGGGGAATTCCTGTATCTGCTGCAATGCCGTCCGCAGTGTTATTCCCATGATATTGTTGCGTCGCCGATTCCGAAAGATATTCCCGAAAAGGATATTGTCTTTTCCGCCAACCGCTATGTGTCCAATGGGCTGGTCCCCGATATTACACACCTGGTTTATGTTGTTCCGGATAAATACGCTGATATCGACGGCAAGGAAAGGCTTGATACAGTTGGTGAGGTAATCAGTAATCTGAATAATCTCTTACCAAAACGTCAGTTTATCCTGATGGGCCCGGGGCGCTGGGGCAGCCGCGGCGATATTAAACTCGGCGTGAGCGTTACTTACTCAGACATTAATAATACTGCCGTACTGATTGAGATTGCCCGAAAGAAAGGCAATTATTTGCCTGATCTGTCTTTCGGGACTCACTTTTTTCAAGACCTGGTGGAGGCTTCAATACGCTATCTGCCCCTTTATCCCGATGACGATGGGACCTATTTTAACGAACATTTTTTAAATACCAGCCCGAATATTTTGGGTAAAATATTACCGGAATTCGATTATTTATCCGATGTTATCCGTGTTATTGATATTCCGGCAGTCACCGAGGGTTCGGTATTAAAAGTGCTGATGAATGCGGATCTGGATGAAGCCGTTGCCGTTCTTGCAAAACCCAATTCACAAAAGGAAAGATCAACAAGGCCGAGTACTTCAATTATTCAGCCCAGCGACGATTACTGGCGCTGGCGCTTGCAGATGGCCGGCCGAATTGCTGCTAACCTTGATTCCGAAAGGTTCGGTGTCAAAGCATTTTATGTGTTTGGAAGTACGAAAAATACCACAGCCGGTCCCGGTAGTGATATTGATCTGTTGATTCACTTTACCGGCTCAGATAAACAGGAAAAAGATCTACTGATTTGGTTAGAAGGCTGGAACCTTTGCCTCTGCGAATTGAATTATCTGCGAACTGGTTATAAAATGGATGAAATACTGGATATTCATCTGGTTACGGATGAGGATATCGCAAAGAAAACCAGTTTTGCAATTAAAATTGGTGCCGTTACCGATGCTGCCCGGTCATTACCTTTGAAGAATAATGTTAAAAGTGTTTAGTGAGCAATAAGATAAAACAAAAAAGGTAAAAGTGTTACTTATGTCTTAAGCACGCACCATTTCCTATTGCTCCTTGATTTTTATTTCACAAATCTCATATTAAAAATCAAATCAGTTTTCTGACCGCAGTTTCTGGATGCTCCGGATCGAAGCATACAACCGCCAGTTCCGGTCCGTCATGCGCAGCGGAAAAGAGATGAGTACGGCCGATCCAGTCACGCCACTGACCGGTTATCCGGGTGCTTTCATGGACATGTCCGTGCAGGGTGATCAAAGGTTGTTGATTTTCAATGAAGCGCTTTATTGCGATGCTGCCGATATTGACATCCAAAGGAGTGTAATCAACCATTTTTCCATCCAGATCGGCCCGGTCGAGATTCGTCTGATAAGGCGGTGCATGGAATAGGAAAATTGTGTTATTCAGGTCATGTTCCGATGCTAAGATTTTAAGATCATTGGAAATGGTGGACCAGCGTTTTTCATGCTCTTTAACCGGACTCGAATAATAACCATCTTCCGGTGAAACGGCACCCACATCAACAAATCGGGATACGTCGTAGCGCTCCCAGTCTTTCAACATAAATGGAGTTGGCGGAACAAAGGAATAACCGAAGATCGTATAATTGTCAAACTGAACATGACGGTTATGAATATAGTGCCACAAATCTTTGCCGGCGCCTGATAGGAGGGATACCTCCTCAAAACGTGGGTCGTCATTTCCCATAATGATATAAACCTGAGGATAGCTGTCTTGAAGTTGCTGTTTGAGTTTATGAAATTCGGGGATCAGATAGCATTTAACAAAATCTTCAGAAATACCATTAATGGAGGGATTTAAAAGAGACCCTCCGGGCAGAATATCACCACCGATAAAGACCCCAGCGGGTTTTTCTTTAGAAATCAGTGTTATTAATTTTTGATACTGTTCCCGTCTACCGTGTAAATCGGAAACAAAAATGAATTCAGCCATAGTGTTTTATTTCAGAGAAAGTTGTCATCACTGAAATTTACAAAAATTCTCAGTAAGAGAGAATGATAATTGCCTGGTTAATCAGGATTTTTCTTTCCAGTCCAGCGCACCCACCGGGCATGCCTCGATACATTTTCCGCAATTGGAACAGCTAAGCGGTAAGACATCGCCAAAAGCGGTATTGATATGTGTCTCGAATCCCCGATATTTGAATCCAAGTAGCGATTGGTTAACAACTTCCTTGCATACTTTAACACAGACGCCACATTTAATACACTTATTGCGATCCAGAATAATTGAGGGGTGCCTTGTATCAAAATCATATCGCCGTTTTTCGCCGGTAATCGCTTCGGGGTGAGCGTCATACATCTCGGAGAAGTCTTTCAGTTTGCAATCGTTTTTCGCGGTGCAGGAACATTCGAAGCAGCGTTCGCCTTCGGCGCTGATTTCATCCAGTGTAAACGTTTTAGACACTTCGTGAAAAGTTGTCTTGCGTTCTTCCAGAGGAATGAGGTGCATTTTCTGGCGATCGGATTTGCGAATGTCTCTCAGATAAACAAGGTCATCTGCCCGCAGCGACTGCCAGTGTCCGCGATTGACATTAATGATATAATTTTCTTTGTACTTTTCGCCTTTCAGGTGAGCAATAACGCCCAATGCCGCAAGCCGGGCACCGGCAACGGCTTCCACAACAGTAGCCGGGCCGGATACGCAATCACCGGCGCTGAAGATTTTACCGGACATTTGGTAATTGTCAGTATCTACGTTAAAATCGCCCCATTTATTCGTAAGAAGTCCGTCCGGTGCGACGGTTTTTTGACCAATCGCTGCGATAACCGTATCGGCTTCCACATCGAATTCAGAGCCTTCAATCGGTACCGGGCGGCGGCGACCGGAAGCATCAGGTTCACCGAGTTCCATGCGAATGCATGTAAGTATTTTTTTACCATTTTTCTCAGAAAGACGAACCGGCGCGGTGAGAAATTCAAAATTGACCCCTTCTTCACGGGCTTCGTCGATTTCGATCTGCTCAGCCGGCATCTCTTTTTCGGTGCGGCGATAGTAGCAGTAGACTTCACGGCTTCCCAGGCGAACCGATGTCCGAACGCAATCCATGGCCGTATTTCCACCACCAATTACAATGGTTTTTCCGGGATTATTACCGAACCAATCGTTCAGGGCAATTTTTTCCAGCCATTGAATGCCGCCTTCAGCCAGTTCTTCACCTTCAGCTCGCATGGGTGACGGTTTCCAGGACCCGATTGTAATCGCAACAGCGTCGTATTTCTGTTCCAGCTCTTCCAGACTCAGATTGTCGCCGAGTTTTCGGTTACAGTGAATAGTGATCCCGCCCATCTTGTCGAAATGAGCCAGTTCAATATCCAGAATATTTTTTGGCAACCGGTATTCGGGAATTCCATAACGAAGCATGCCGCCGGGTTTCGGCATTTTATCAAAAAGGTCCGACGCAATACCATTTAAGCGGAGAAAATAAGCAATCGCCAGTCCGCCCGGGCCAGCGCCAACAATGCCGACTTTCCTGCCATTCAGGTTCGGCAAATCTTCCAGATAAGTTTCATAATGCATATCAGCAGCAAGACGTTTGAAATCGTTGATTGCAATGGGCCTATCACTGACATTGCGGCGACAGTCTTTTTCGCAGAAGCGAGGACAGACACGACCAATTGACATGGGTAACGGAATGCGTTGTTTGATTATTTTCAATGCTTCAAACATGTCTTTATTGCGTCCGGCCCGTACATATTCTTCTACTTTGGCGTGTGCCGGGCAGGCAATCGTACAGGGCGCTTCGCAGTCGCCGGTATGTTCTGACAGTAAAAGATTCAACGCAGTCTGCCGCATATCCAGAACTTCTGCTGATTCCGATTCGATGACCATGCCGTCGTTTGCCACAGCGGCACAGCTGGGCAGAAAGCGTCCGGATTTAGTATCTTTCACGACACATACAAAACAGGAAGTGTTATGAGAAACACTCTCGTGATAACATAAAGCCGGGATGTGGATACTGTTTTCGCGGGCGACTTCCAGAATCGTCTTTCCGCTTTCCGCTTTATAGGTCTTATTATCAATGGTTATGCTAATCTCAGGCACTAACGTTTCCTCCCACTATTCTTTCGATTGCATTTTTAGGACAAACTTCAATGCAACTGTTGCATCGGGTACAGATTTCATTGTTAACGACATAATCATCGGATATGGCGTCCACCGGGCAGTTCTTAATACAAAGCCCGCACTCGATACATTTATCCTGGTTAAGGTAAACATTGACCAGGGCATTACAGACAAGCGCGTCACACTGTTTGTTATTGACATGCTGTTCGTATTCATTTCGATAATATCTCAAAGTAGTTAACACCGGGTTTGGGGCTGACTGACCCAGTCCGCACAGCGAGCCTTTGATGATTTTTTGGCCCAAACTCTGTAAAAACTCAATGTCTTTTAAGTGTCCGTCACCGGCTGTGATTTTTTCCAACGTTTCCAGCATCCGTTTCGTACCCACCCGGCAGAAAGTACACTTACCGCAACTCTCCCGGGCTGTGAAATCCAGAAAATACCGGGCGGTTTCTACCATACAGCGGTTGTTACCGATGAATATTAAACCGCCGGAGCCCATGATAGCACCAAGGGATTTTAATGAATCATAATCGATCTGGACATCAAAATGATCGAAGGGAATGCAGCCACCGCTGGGTCCGCCGATCTGAACGGCTTTGATGTCGCCTTTTTCAACTCCGCCGATTTCATAAACAACTTCGCCAAGGGTGATTCCCATGGGTACTTCAACCAGTCCCGGATATTTCAGATCACCAGCAAGGGCGAATAATTTGGTTCCCTTGCTGTTTGCAGTACCGACTTTGGCAAATTCCTCACCACCTTCTTTTATGATAATTGGTATATTGGCGAAGGTTTCGACATTATTGATCATCGTCGGTAAACCCTTGAAACCGGAATCCGTCGGATAGGGGGGACGAAAGCGTGGCGTTCCACGGCTGCCTTCCAATGAATGAATCATGGCTGTCTCTTCACCACAGACAAAGGCGCCGGCGCCCTCTTTGATCTTTATTGTGATGTCCCGTCCGTTAATCTTATTTAAACCATGTTCAATAATCTGTTTAATGGCGATCTTAAGGTGTTTGATGGCTAAGGGATACTCGGCACGACAATAGATGAAAATTTGAGTCGCACCGGTCGCATGAGCGGCAATCAGCATACCTTCCAATATCTGATGGGGAACCGACTCCATCATTGAACGGTCCATAAACGCACCGGGGTCGCCTTCATCGGCATTACAGATCAACACCTTTTCAGTGGTTTTTTGAGCATGCAGAAAACCCCATTTCATTCCTGTGAAGAAACCGGCCCCTCCGCGTCCTCTTAGCCCGGAGGTTTTGACCTCATTGACTACATCTATCGGTTGCATGATCAATGCTTTTTTCAGGGCGTCATAGCCACCATTCTCGAAATATTCGTCGATTGAAATTGGATCGATGCGGCCAGCCAGTTTCGTTATTTTGATCAGTTCCCGATCACTTCGTTCTGGTCGCAGACCCAGCCGGGAACTCTTTTCCAGGTTTAAAATCTTGTTTATAAAGACCTGTTTGGGT
>JAHJGX010000190.1 GCA_018824205.1 bacterium | reverse complement strand
TCAGCGGTGAACAGGAGGCATCGGAAGGCGAAGTTAAGATTCCATCAAATTTGCGGCTTGGGGTGCTGAAACAGGACCAGTTTGAGTATGAGAACGTTCCTATTATCGACGTCGTTCTTATGGGAAATAAGTCGCTCTGGGCATTACTGAATGAGAAAAGGAAACTGGAATCCAAGGTCTCATTATCCGAAAATGAGGGTAGCCGACTGGCCGAACTGGAGCATAAACTTTCCGATGTGGATGGCTATAATGCCGATGGTCGAGCGGCAATTCTTCTAAAAGGCCTCGGCCTTCGTCAACATCAGTTACAGCAACCTATGTCAACTTTATCAGGCGGCTATAAACTGCGGGTTCTGATCGGGCAATGCCTGTTCAGCGAACCTGATATCCTGCTGCTGGATGAACCAAATAACCATCTGGATATTTACTCGATTGCCTGGCTGGGTGAATACCTGAAGGAATTTTCCGGAATTGTTATCATTGTTTCTCATGATCAGTACTTCTTAAATCAGATTTCCACTCACATTGTCGATATTGATTATGAGATGATAAAGATATATACGGGTAATTATTCCGCTTTTTTAACGGCAAAACTGATGGATTACGAGCAAAAACAGGTTGAAATTGAGCGCCTTGAGAAAAAGCGGCAGGAATTACAGGAATTTTATGAAAGGTTTAGGGCTAAGGCCACCAAAGCCCGCCAGGCCGTCAGTCGAAAAAAACAGATTGACCGGATGGACGATATTATCATCACGCGTTCTACCAGGGCACATCCGTCATTCAAATTAGTACAAAAACGGCCCTCGGGCCAGCAAGTCCTGGAAATTTCCGGTTTGAAAAAATCCTTTGATGATTTGCTTGTACTGAACAATCTTGATCTGATAGTGAACAGAGGGGACCGGATTGCGGTAATCGGTCCGAACGGTGTGGGTAAATCGACCTTGATTAAAATTCTGGCCGGACTGTTGGAGGCCGACGAGGGGAAGATTCAATGGGGTTACGAAAGCGATATTGGATATTTTGCCCAGAATCATAAAGACCTGATTTCGACAAATACGACAGTTTTCGATTGGTTATATGCCTATACTTCCGGTGAAAAAATTACCTCGGTCCGATCAATACTGGGACAGGTTCTGTTCAGTGCTGATGATATTTTTAAAACGACTGATATCTTAAGCGGCGGCGAGGCTGCCAGACTGATTTTTGCAAAACTGATAGTCGAGCAGCACAATATCCTGCTATTAGATGAGCCATCGAATCACCTGGACCTGGAAGCCATTGAATCATTGGAGGACGCACTGCTTGATTTTCCCGGTACGGTTATTTTTGTCAGTCACAATCGTTATTTCCTAAACCGTTTGGCAACGGGTATTCTGGAACTACGGTTTGATGGTCATTCATTCTACCCCGGTAATTATGATGATTTTCTTGCCAGAGAACAGCAGGATTACCTGGATCGGGATATTAAAACCCGAATCAAGCAAACCGATAAAAAAGTAATTACCGGCGACCGGAACTCATCGAAACAACTTGGAAAGGAACGACGGCAACTTTCAAAAGAATTATCCAGAGCAGAACAGAAAGTCAAAAAAAGCGAAGAGCAGATTTCCATTATGGAAGAGCGGATTCAGGGACTGGATGAGTTGTTTACGGGAACTGAAATATTTTCTCCTGGAAAACAGGAAGAATTTCAAAAAATGTACACCGAACAGCAGGCATTGAAAAAAAACCTGGAAGCTGCGATTCGGCAGTGGGAATCCGAACATGCGGAATTTGACCAAATTACCGCTGGAATCCGTGAGATTGACTCCTATTTATAATAATATCCTGAGTTGTATATTGCATGAAATACGCAGTCTCTTTATATTGCGATACAGACATGAAGATAAAATCTTTTATGATGAGCATAAAGAGCTAAGTGATGAAAGCAACTCCCCGGGCTAAATATCTGCATACCAATCTGAATGCGTCGAAGTTTTACGGCGATGGGTTCTTAGGTGATGACCACCTGCCTGCCGAAACGGCAATACAGGCAGGGCGGCCGGTTGACGAGATCATCGCGAGCGATTTGCGGCGGTTATTTTGGAAGATTTTAGTGTTATTAATGATCTTTGGCATGTTGGCGCAAACACCGGCCGGTATTTCTGAGAAGAGGGAGTGCGGATTAATGGGTGGAATGACGGCGGCCCGGCTTTGGGGCGATCATGTGACCAAGGAATCCTGGAATCCCGGTGGCTGGCTGGGTGCCTATCTGCTTACACCTGTAGCCAATAATCTGTACTTCCGGCCGGAGATTAGTTTCAACATGCGTGGTTATCGGTATCTGTATGCCAACGAAAACGATCTTCAGGGAGATAAAAGCGAGGCGATTCTCCGCTTGAATTACCTGGATTTTCCACTGCTGTTTCAGTTTGCGATTTCAATTAATGAATCCCTGGTTCCGGATGTGGTTTTTGGACCCTATGCGGCCTGGAATATATCCGCGACAGCCAGAAATAAGATCGGTAATTCCGAGTTCATTGCCGAACTTGAAAGCGTTCGCAAATATGATCTGGGCTTCATTGTCGGAAGTCGTCTCCATTACAGCGGGCATTTTTATATTAATCTGCGCGGTGGCGCAGGATTATTACCGATAGTGGATAAATCCAATCCTCCCCGGAAATACAACCTGTGGATTTTGGCCGGATTACAGTATCGCTTTTGATTCATGCCGTACCGGAGCAATTGCCTAACCAATTCGCTGACAGGCAGGGGGAAGCCTCATAACGAGAGGATGATGGATTTCAGACAGGATAACAAGATCAGCAAAATGTTATTGAATAAAAAACCTTGCGAATGTTATTACCCAAATCATTTTACAACCCTTTTTCAGCTATCTTAGGAATAGCCCCGGGATTCATCCCGGGGATAAAGGTAATGACCAGCAATAATAAAACCGTTTAAACGGTTTAAATAAAATCAGGATATTCCATTTCCCGGGATCCGTTAAATGCCGGAGAAGTGAATTCCCCAATGCCCTGTGACTCGAGTTCGGAGGAACGAAGTGACGCTGGACTTGAGACGAGTTTAATGCATCCTGAACTCCAGTCTCCTTCGTCGCCTGAAGTCCCGTCTGCTGAAGGTCGTCCAACTTATTATTGAAACGATATTGACAAACAATCAGCGGATTCATATATTCAAATTAGTTGTGACTTTTGAATAACAGCACGAATGACTGAGGAGAGAAAGAGATGAAAATCCAACATTTTTATATACTGATTTCGGTGTTTTTTATGGTCAGGTGTGAAGATGAACTGACAATCGACATGAACAAAGATACCTATTATGATGATATTGCTGACATATGTTATAGCAATGATCATTTTTTTACAACGAACTACGATTTGTCGGGAAACTCCGGGAGTCAGATCGATTTGATTCGGTTTACACCTGATGGAACTAATGTTGACGATGCCTTTGAACTGGGGATGAACGGCCAGGGCTACCTGGCGATGACCGGCGATGGTTCCGATATTTATATGCAATCGCGGTCCAACGGGGCAATTATCAAGAGTTCCCTGATCGGTGAACGGGCGTATATGAAATGGGACAGTGTCGATGTGGGAAAATGGTTTTCAAGCGGAATCTGCTATCTGCCGGATAGAGATTCCCTGTTGTTACTGTATCGAAATCTTGATAGCCGGACTGAGTATCGGGCAAGAACCGTTTCGAAATCCGCACCCCACGAATCCGGTTCGGACCGGTCTTTCAGTGTGGATTTCATCGATACGACTTATCACGGCATCTGGGCAATTACATATAAGGATAGTGCATTTTATATGCTTGGCGTTGACACATTGTATCAGGATAAACTGATAATCGCGGATTTTCAGTTTGATATCGTCTCTGTCGAAGATATCGCCGACAGTACGGTGGTTGGCCTGTGTTTCAAAGGCGATGATCTCTATCTGAGTTATCGTCCCCGCAGAATTGAGATGTGGGGTAGCTACTGAGAAAAAGTTTTGAATTGCTCCCAACTTTCTCATTTCAATTTTAAATCAACATCATTTGTATCATTCGGTGATTGGTAAAAATTTTCCTGTTACACTTTCCTATGAATAGAGATTTTCCATACAATCACAGAGGGAAAGCTTCAAAAGGTTATAGAAAACTAAACAACTGCCCGGAAAAAATCATGTCTGTTTCCATCGATTATCGATTAATGACTTAGCGCCGTTTAAATTCACGAATTGTCATTGAAGTCTTGTAAAATAAAAAATTTATCTATATCTTTTCCTTAATTATGGAGTAACGTATTTGTATGGTTTGCGTAATTTAAGGATTCCGTTTCAAATGGTTTTCCATTTGTTTCTAAGATGATGTTAGAAGATTTTCTAAAGAAGGTGGCAAGAAAAATTTATATAATCTAAATGCCATACTGTAATAATTGGCAAAAAAGGCTTATACCGTGGAAAAGATTAAAATTTTAATTGTTGAAGATGAACCCGAGGTTGGGGAAGTCACAAAATACATTTTAGAAAGTCGGGGATATGCTGTTCTTTCAATCGTCTCTACCGGGGAGGAAGCTATTAAAATAGCGGGCGGAATGCGTCCGGATTTAGTACTTATGGATATTGAATTAGGAGGAGATATTGACGGCATAAATGCGGCAGAACAGATACATGATCGTTTTAAAGTTCCCGTAGTCTATCTAACTGCTTATGCAGATGAAGACAAGCTCCAGCGTGCAAAGGTAACAGAACCGTATGGATATATACTCAAACCGTTTAAAGCAGAAGAATTACAAGCCGTTATTGAGATGACTCTTTATAAACATGAGGTAGAAAATAAGATAAAAAGAGAGGTTGCTACAACGCTCAGGTCAATCGGTGATGCTGTAATAACTGTTAGTAAAGAGGGAATAATAACGTTCATGAATCCTGTTGCTGAATCACTTACAGGGTGGAAACAGGAAGCTGCCCTGAATAGAGATTTGACAGAAGTATTCAATATTAAAGACAAAGAAGCACTTGGTTTTGAAATAGGCGCTTCACTGAAGTCTATTGTAGATGGAGATTTTGTCAGCCTGCCAAGTGATTCGATACTTATCCCAGGAGGGAATCTTCGATCAAGCAAAGAAAAAACGGAAATATATATTGAGTTCAAAATAACACCGATCAGAGATGATATAGGAACCGCTACAGGTTTTGTCCTGGTGTTTCGGGATATCACAGAGCGCAAGCAGGCCGAAGAGAACCTTCGTGAGAGTGAGGAGCGCTATCGCTCTTTGGTAGAATCGAGCGATGATCCGATCTACCTCGTAGATCGAAACGTCCAATATTTATTTGCGAATAAAGCATTTCTAAAGAGGCTTGGAAATTCACAGGATGAGGTCGTCGGTCAGGATTATTCCCGATTTCACTCTCCCGATGGAACAAAAGAATTTTATGCAATGATAGAAAAGGTCTTTAAATCCGGCAAGCCGGTCAGTTATGAGCATAAAAGTCAGCGGGATGGCCGGGAATTCATACGAACATTAAGCCCGGTTATGGACCCGGAAACAGGAAAAACAATTGCTATAACTGTAATTTCAAAAGATATCACCGAACATAAACGAGTAGAAGAAGCGCTCATCAATAGTGAGAAAAATTTTAAAAACATATTTCAGTTTGTACCCGAATCATTAATTGTTTTGAGCAATCAAATGAGGGTACTGAATACTAACAAAGCATTTGGAGAACTCATTCGCAAATATGCTCCTGAAGTAAACCTTTCCGAAGAAGAGCTGCGGGGAAAAATTATATCAGAGCTGCACGGCCATTTTGGGAAAAGAAACCATGGCTTCATTGAAATCAGGAGAGCTTCTGAAAAGATGGGAGTTGATGATAAAAATAAGGAATTGATAATAGAATTTGACTTTGCCGGAAAAATTTTTGCAGAAGAAGAAGAAGAAGAAGAAGAAGCCAGAATTGTCGTGGCGCTTAGAGACATTACCGAGCGCAAGTGTTTAGAGGAGGCGAGGGCTAAATCAGAGGCAACACTGCGTTCTTTAAACGCAGCGTCTCTGGCTGTGCAAAGGGCTTTGAAGCCGGAAGATGTGTTCAAGGCTGTAGCTAGTGAACTGAAGAGGCTTGGTTTCATCGTTACCATATTTTTGATGGATAAAGACCGAAAGAATCTGTTTATCTCACATACCTCACTCAGCTCTGTAGCATTAAGAGCTGCAGAAAAACTGTTTGGGCTTAGCCGTAATATCAGATTCCCTATGGACAGACTCCCGCAATATATGAAAGAGGTGCTGGACAAGAGGGCGACTGTTTTTAACCAGGACAGTGAGCGGATAGGGGAATTCTTGCCCGGCTATCTAAGAGGATTTAGTGGCAAGTTGGTAAAGATTCTGGGGTTGCAAAAGGGGATTATGGCTCCTCTTGTGGTAAAAGGCAATGTCATTGGTGTAATGGGAGTGGATTCCCAGAACTTGACCGAAGATGATATACCTACTGTGACAGCCTTTGCTAACCAGGTATCGACCACCTTTGAGAACGCACGGCTGTATGAGCAGGCATGCAGGGAAATTGCAGAGCGTAAAAAAGCTCAACGTGAAAGTATTGAGACATTAAAGTATCTTGAGCATCTCTTTAGTAATGTTCCCATTGGAATATTATCTACCGATAGTAAGGGAAAAATTGTTATGTCAAATCCTGTCGGAAGGGAGTTGCTGTCCGATGAAACAATAGAAGGCCTCAGCATATTTGATCTTTCTTTATGGAAAGCTTCGGATTTAGCCAAAAGACTTAGAAAAGTATTGGAAACCGGCGGCTTATTTGAAGAAAATGATTTCAGGTACCTGGACAAAGATCGAAAGCAACATATCTTTTTCTTGAAAGTTTCTCCGCTGGAGGATATAAATGGACAAATTATTGGGATTCTCGTGCTGATGAGAGAAATCACCGATTTGAAGAAGCTGGAAGAGAATTTATTTCAGGCAGAAAAAATGGCGTCTATTGGACAATTGGCTTCCGGAGTTGCGCATAAAATACGAAACCCTTTAGCGGTCATTAAATCCACCATCCAGTTCTGTATCGAAAATTTTCCTGCTCGCAGCGAGTTTAAAAAGGCTCTTGATGTTGTTCAACGAAGTGCCGACGCCGCAGACGGCATGATTTTTGACCTATTAAATTTTGCAAGACCCAAGGAGTTGAAATTAGAACGGCATATAATCCATGATACTCTCGATGAGGCTATTAGATTGATCAAACCTGATTTTCTTCAGAAAAAAATTGAAGTGCAAAAACAATTTTATGGTGGGAAAATTATAGCCTTGTATGATGAAGAGCTTATTATGGAAGTTTTAATTAATATACTTCTCAACTCTATTCAGGCAATGAAAGATTGTGGAAAGATTCTTATTACGACCGATTATGAGTCGTTTACGAAATATTTAATAATTGTTATTGAAGATAATGGTTACGGCATATCCAAAGAAAATATAAAAAAGGTTTTTGATCCGTTTTTCTCAACCAAAGAGAAAGGCACCGGATTAGGACTATCTATTTGCCATAAAATTATGAGCGACCATAAAGGCTCGATAGCGATTGACAGCGAAGTCAATAAGGGCGCCAAAGTAAGCTTAACTTTAACGGCGGTTCAGGATGGCTAATCAAACTCCAAAGAAAATCCTCGTGGTCGACGATGAAGCGGATATGCGCTGGATACTTACGAATGTGCTTAAGAAAGAGGGCTATCGCGTAATAACCGCGGATGACGGAAAAAAAGCCGTGCAAAAAGTAATCGAAAATAACCCGGACATTATTTTACTCGATATCAGAATGCCTGAAATGGATGGAATTCAGGTCCTGGAAAAAGTAAAAGAGCTGCATCTGTCGACGCCGGTCATCATTATTACTGCATTTGTCGATATAAAAAATGCGGTTCGGGCCATGAAACTGGGCGCCCTTGATTACTTAATAAAACCATTCGATAATTGTGAGATGCTGCTTATTATTAAGCGGGCGCTGGAAAAGAAAGCTTTAGATGATGAAGTTAAATATCTCCGAAACGCCCTGGAAGACAGGATCAATCTTTCTATGAGAATGGGTAAAAGCACTAAAATTGATGAGTTGATAGATAAAGTCAAGAAAGTTGCCCCATGCGATTTTTCGGTATTGATCCTGGGTGAAAGCGGAACCGGAAAAGAGCTGGTTGCAGAAGCGATTTATAGATGCAGCGCCCGGAAGATGAGGCGATTCGTGGCGGTGGACTGCGGGGCAATCCCGGAAACTCTTATTGAAAGTGAATTATTCGGGTATGAAAGAGGCGCTTTTACAGGAGCTTATAAGAGAAAAAAGGGTTATTTTGAAGCCGCCAATAAAGGCACTTTGTTTCTGGATGAAATTTCCAACCTTTCCAAATCCATTCAGATGAAACTGCTGCGGGCTATTCAGAACAAAAAAATTGCCCATCTTGGCAGTACGGAACTCATACCGGTGGATGTGAGGATAGTGTGTGCGTCCAATGAGGACATTCTTAAATTGGTAGAAAAAGGAACATTCCGGCAGGATCTTTTCTATAGAATCAATGAATTCAGGATTGATGTTCCTCCGCTACGGGAAAGAAAAGATGATATTTTGTACCTGGCGAACATGTTTCTAAATGAAGCGGCTGAAGAACTTAGTAAGAAAATAGAAGGCTTTTCTGAAGAAGCCCGGAAGCTGCTGCTTCTTTATGGCTGGCCCGGGAATGTGAGAGAGCTTAAAAATATAGTTCGCAGGTCTGTTTTAATTGCAGATGAAATCATTGTACCCGGCGACTTTCCCGATGAATTAAAAAAATTAGAATTAAATCACATATCGATTGATGAAATAGATCACCTGGTTCTCCAGGGAATTTCCTGGAAAGAGCTGAAGAAAAATCATCAAAATAATTTTGAGAAACAAATTATTGAGAAAATACTTAAACGCACTAATGGGAATAAACTACAAGCCGCTAAAATTTTAAAGATGGATTATAAGACGTTTCATACAAAAGTCAAAGAGCTGGGTCTTGATAAAAATCAATTGAATAAATAAGACGGTTTCGTCCTAAAGCGACCTCTTATGAGGGAATGACAGCCCCGATCGTGTCATTCTGAGGAAGCCTGCGACCGACCTGTCCGGCGAAATTCTGACTGAGGTCGGGATGAAGACGGAAGAATCTCCAAAGGCCGGAGTGATTTATAAGCCGGGAAACTTTCGCAAAGATCACATCCCACTGAATTTACACCCGGATAAATCCCGGGGTCATTCTGATGCTTAGATTTGGGACAGCCTCTATGGTGTTGATTTCATGCGCTGCTTTAGCGATCCGGCTGAAGAAATTGCCAAACTTCGGGAGTGTAAAAATATTTTTTGGCACAATGTTTGTCCAAATAACATTATGAAATTTTATTTTTATTATTTGAAAAAGTAGAAGATTATCATCTGCATAAGAGAAGGTTTGTCTAAATGAAGAAAAAATATGTGCTTGCTGAATCATTGGTTTATTTCCATACCTTCACCGGTTATTTTAAACCTGATGATGCTTGCAATGAATCGAAAGTATAATTGTGCATAATTTTCAAAATTACAAAGCAAACGATGACG
>JAHJGX010000189.1 GCA_018824205.1 bacterium | reverse complement strand
TATTGTGCTGAATATTCGGGGAAATAGTTTTAGACTTAAAGAAAAAACTGAAAAAGAACTTATTGATATGACTGGAACGGAAGGCTAAAGTGGTACACTTTTCACGACCATTTTTGGTACATTTTTTCGCGACCCTTGACACGACCATCTTCAGCGCCAGGAAATCCCGCTCTTCCTGTTCATTTTCCGGTGACAGATAATTGAACATGTTTTCCTCGATGGCGCAGTCCAGCCACCCAACTTCGCCGGCGCGCTCACTATTCTTGAACTCGTCCAAAATCTGACGCGCCTCATCCGTCGGCAGATGCGCCAGGGTCATGCATATCTCTTCAAGTTCTTCCCGGGACGTTTCATCGGAAAAAAGCAGATAACGGAATTTTGCATAATGCTTTGCGCCATAATCCTCAGGATTTTGAATATCTTTGTGTTCCACCATGACTTTTACTCCTCTTATAATGATAAAAAATATTCATTACTAAATCTATACCCAATCAACCAACCTGTCCTGCCTGTCTGCCTCCGGCGGCTGCCGGACAGGCAGGCGAAACGTAGTGACTTGTCCTGCATAACATCGTGAAGCATTGAAGCATGGATTTACCCAATCAAGCCCGCTTTTTTCATTTCATCTCTCAGCGCCGATCTATTATAATATTTTGCCCGAAGCGCAGATATAAAATTACCGGCATTTGATTTTACCGAAGCGTCCTGAATATCCATTAGAAGCCGTAGCCATCCGACCGCAACCTGATAATATTTTCTTCCGATATTTTCTTCCAGAAATTTATCGGTTTTATTTTTGATCAGTTCAAAACATTGTTGCGGATAAATATTGATAATCGGTTTCACAATGAAATTAATGCTTGGGCTATTACGATGTTCTTCCAGGTACTCGAGAATTGTTTTATAATCCTGTAACTCGGTCAGGACTGAGATATAAAATGAATTTTTTGCATAGTTATTTTTTAACTCATCGACCAGTTTTATTATTTTTTCATCGCCAAATTGTTTTTTCAATTCCTTAAACAATTTTATTGATTCGGTTCGGATAGTATGATAGATCAAAACATCAGCCAGAAATTCAGATTTTGGTTTTAATTTAAGGTAAGAATAAATTTCTTCATCAAACTCCTGCGGCCATTTGCGAAAGGCGGTTTTCGCTATTTTGAGACATTTTTCAGGTATATTTTTCTTTTTATAATAATCAAGCAGTTGGCGGGCGATATTCGGGTTGTTTTCATAATATTTATTTGCCGTTATTTCCCATTTTTCCGCATTACCTGAAAATGATGCGATTTTTAACTGGATTTCGTCCGAATCCTCATCATCGTAACCATATTTTTTAAGCATTGTAAGACATTTTTTAGCGACCTTCTCATTAATAATTAATTGCAAGAAAACCGATTGGAACGTTTCTACAGAATAAATATCTTCACTTTCCGTTTGTTCTGTCCGGTCGAAAAAAATATCAATAATTCTAAAGGCAGCGTCCGGCTGAATACCTGTTTGTAACAGTTTTCTTTCATAAATATCATACGCTTTTACCCAATAACCAAAACACTAATTTATGATGCCGTCAAAAATGCCTGCTTCATCATTTATTTTAGTTTCATCAAACATAAAAATTGCCTCATAACAGGCAAGCATGATTTTAAAGGCGTCAATAATATTACCGCTTTCCAGTTTAGTCATTGAATCATCAAAGTAAATATCCATCAGTTCGTCCAGTTCTTTGCGTGCGCCATCGTATAAAACTTCCCATTCCTCGCGATAATGGCCATAATCATTTTCATAGTCATAGAATCTTTGATAATTTTTCAGATCGAAATTTTCCAGATCTGCGATTAATTCGTTTCTTATTTCAGTGATATCCAGTTCTTTTTCGACTCCGGTTTGACCTTTCAAATATGTCTCAAATTCATCTACATAGATATCAGACTTTTCAAGAATTTTCTTCAAAAAGGTTCTGGTTTCCTCAGTAGTCGCCACCTGCATTAATTCCTCAATAGTATTGGATTTTTCCGGCTTATTTTCGGGTGTTTTCACTTCCCTGTAATCACCATTGATAATAGCTAATCCTACGGCAACACTATGTTTGCAGAGTCCTCCGAAATCAAAAGGACAGGAACAGTTAAACAGAAAGTTCTCATCCTTACAAACCACCTCAACCTTGTAGTAATTTGTACCCGAAACAATAGCCGAGAAGACACCATCCTTGGAAGTAAGTTTTTTGACGTTACCTATTTCGTAATATTCTTCACCCCTATTGAAACTTCTTTCTGACGATTTTTCTTGAATATAATCAATTGTTAATTTCATTTAGCATTATCCTCAGTGTTTGTTTTACACCCTATTGATTCAAACAGGGATTGAAGTAGCCGTGACGCAAGTTCGGAAACTTGATTCTTATTCTTTCGATCATTCGATCAATCCCGATGCCCTCCTGTTCCACCGGTTTCATCGCCTCCCAGTACCATTCCGGATCGATATTCAGATTGCGCCACTGAATCATATCGATTTGATAATCATTAATCAGTTTCTCAACTGATTCAACTTCTTCCGGCTGATCAATAAATCCGGGAAAGACAAAGAGATTGAGGGAAACAAATCCGCCCCGGGATTTCATCTCTTGGATAGAATGTATAACATCATCAAAAGTATATCCCTTAGGTCTGAAATAGCGATCGTAATATGTTTTCCGGGTTGAATTCAGGGATACCCGCATACTGTCCATACCGACATCCCGTAATTTCGCAACAAGATCTGGGCGACTGGCATTCGTGTTCAGATTGATTGTCCCTTTTAAAGTTTTTTGCCGGATGCCTTTGACTGTATCGATCAGCAATTGGGCATTCATCAATGGTTCACCTTCACACCCTTGCCCGAAGCTGACAAGCGGTTCGGGGGCCGTTTCCAGGTGATCAACCGCGATTTCAATAATCTCATCCGCTGTGGGTGTAAACTCAATCCGGAATTGAGCGCTGCAGACGCCGGTATCTTCCTGCAGAGAGATACAACCCAGACAGTCGGAATTACATACCCGCGATGTCGGCAGAGGCATTTCCCAGCGATTCAACAAATAATTCAGTGCGGCCGGGCAGCCATAAGTCATGGCACAATTATTTACCAGGTGCCGGGCAAGACGATTTTGCGGATATCTTTGCATAACCTGATCGGCAGCTTTTTCAATTCTCTCTTTGTTAAATTGAGATGGGTCCTGGCGCATACTGTCATCAATTCGAATGGCCGGAACATAGAATTGCCCTTCGTGCCAGCCGACAGCGGAATAGGCATAAAGCGGCAGAACCGGCGCGTCTTTCAGCCGTTCATATACCGCTTGATAACAAATCGTGTAGGCCGGTGCTATGAACGCAGCAACTGCGACAATGTTTTCATTCTCATCCGATTCTAATGTGATAAGCTCTTCGGTATCCGGATTTTTACCAACCGGCAGTCGACCGGGTAATTCCATCAATTGGCTTCCGTTCGGTAATAGTATCCAGGTTTCGGATGGGATATCAATCAGCTGTTCGCCACTGGCTCCAAGCGCCAGCAAACTATCATGATTAAATACCTGTCCGTTGCCATCGCTGTAAACGAGCAATGGTTTAATAGCATTTCTCATTGAGATTCCCCATCTGTTGGAATATTTTGCCCGTTACGGCTTATATTCGTAGCCACGTTCATTTCAAAGCCGATGATTAACGAGATTGAGATGAGATACAGCCAGAGCAGCACCACCATTAACGTACCAATAGAACCATAAAGTTTGTTATACTGGCCAAAATGATTCACATAAAAGCTGAAAACCAGAGCGGAAATGATGACCATAAATGTGGCCATCGCCGAGCCCCAGGATAAAAATCGCCAACCGGTTTTTTTAGCCGGCGCCAAATAATAAAGAAAAGAAACCGCGAAAAACAGCAAGGAGGTCACAATCAGCCAGCGTCCAAACAGCAGCAGATGATACGTAATATTTACACGGATGATCTGCAGCTTTACTAAATGATTGATACCGATTTTACTGAAAATTATCAAACTTACCGACGACAACAGCATTACCGAAATTAACGTAACAAGCACGACTGACACCATCCGCTGCGTCAGCCAGGTGCGGGTTTCAAAACTGTGTTGTGAAATATTGAAAGCTGAAATCAGGGCGTGAATCCCATTGCTGGAAAAAACAATCGTCGCCACAAACATAATCAACAGCAGCACACCGCTTTTTTTCGTTACAACGTCCACAATCGTTGATTCCAAAACCCGGTAAACACTTTCAGGAATAAAATCATAAATCATTGCCAGCAGTTCCGGCTGAAAGTTTTTTATCGGCACAAACGGAATCAGTGTAAACAGGAAAATCAGGCTGGGAATCAAGGCCAAAAAAAGGTTGTAAGCCGCGGCAGAGGCCCGGGTTACCAAAGATCCTTTGGTAAACCCCATAAAAAACAACCGCATAATATCTGACAGTGTTGATCTGTTTTCTGGAAATGTTTCTCTATTCGACATTGTGGATAAAACTTAAAAAATATGATTCGATATAAAAATTATTCGGAATCTATTTCAAAATGGTCATCTTTTTATGAAAGACCTTGTCTCCAATAATTACCTGGTATATATAGAGTCCGGTTGATACTGGTTTGCCAACCTTATTGCGTCCATTCCACGAAACCGAATAAAACCCCGGCAGCTGCAGTTTTTTAACCAGCGTTGCCACTTCCTGGCCGAGAATGTTGTATACTTTAATAGATACATCAAATGGCACCAACTCTTCAAAGGCCTCTTCAAAAGTCACAAAACCACCGGCGCCAATCGTGTAACGGATCGTGGTTTGCGAATTAAACGGATTCGGATAATTCTGCATAACACTGATCTGCTCAGGCAGCAGCACCGCCGGATTATTGGAATTGACCCGGATTTGATAAATACCCGGTTTGGCAGAATAGGCCCAATAGGTCCCTTTTTCCAGACTGGTATAGGTTGTCAAATATTGCCAGTTATTCCTTTCCCATTTATAGATACCCAGATCGGCAGCATACTGCTGCAAAAACAGCATCCGGTCCAGGCTGAACATAATTCGGGCATTATCATCCAGTTTAGTCACCGGAATCCGGAAATCAAACTCATCGGAAACCGGGAAATCATCGCCGGACATCAATCCTTTGGCCAATGCTAAAGTATCCACCCGGATTTCCGATTTATATGGCAAAAAGATTGCACACAAATCCATCGGAACCGCATTCGCTGCAAACAGGAAAGACATAATACTATCGGGATCCGTCAGTGCTCCTCCGGTTTCACGGCTGATTTTGGACACCCCAATCTTATAGGAATAATCGCCGGTATTGCCTGCCCGGTCGGTTCCGTTAATATATATCAGGACAATGCCGGATTTTTCAATCTGATAGCTAGTATTATAATAAACAGAACTGTCGGCATCCAGTTGTTGCTGAACCCTCAAGGTATCGCCATCGGTAATGATGAAAGCATTTTTACTTAATAATTCAGACGGAAAAACATCAATCTCCACATACTTGCTCGCCAGTTGGTTCTGGAATATTGCCAGTTCAAATGACGGCCGGGTGGTATCCGTTACCGTAATCGTAATATACTGACTGTCGCTACCACCCATGGGGTCAGTCACAATAGCCATTATGGAATCAATACCGAACCAATCCACATCGGACCAGAATCTGACATTCCGGCCTGTATCCGTATAGTTAAAATAAACGGCTTCTCCGGCGATGAACTGCCAACTAAGCGACTGGTCGCTGTGATCCGTGTCGCTGACATACGCATCCAGATGATACTCAACTGTATCCTTTTGATCGAATGTAATTGTAAACAAACTGGAATCGATCTGCGGCGGATCGTTAATTGGTACAATCGTAATATCCAGACTTGAGGTGTCCGACAACCCTTCTAAATCCGTAACGATAACGGTTAGCACTGCCGAACCGTGGAAATTTGTTCCGCCCCACAGCGTAATTTGGTTTACGGTAGTATCGTAGATCAGAGATATGAGACCATCCATTTTAAAAGACCATTGCAGTGTATCATCGGCGTCTTCCACATCATAGACGAGTGTATCCCATTGTGATATTGATAATACAAAAAGACTGTCTTCCTGAAATGTAATCGTCGGCAGGCTATCGAGTACCGGTTTGTCATTGATAGATTCAATCGCAATATTCACATTGATGCTATCAACCGAATCACCATCACTCACATAGAAAGTAAATGCCTGAAAATCTGTGTTGTAATTCGGCGTTCCGGAAATTGAGGCTATATGAGTCAACGCATCAATGGTAATCCGGATACTATCCATACCTGCAGCTTTATTGCTTGAAGAAAATTCGCTCGATAGTGATTTCATTTCCGAAAGAAACAGATACTCATTTTTAATTGAGGACTTAATCGAAGTGTGGATTAAGGTATTTGACAGATTTTTTCCAACGGTGGATTTCCGCTGAACCGTGAATGTCAAATCCTCGTCGAGGGTTTCCACATCCTCAACATAATCGTTCAATTCAACAAAGATCGTATCGTCTTCGGGAATCGTAAGATCCGCAACAGAACCGAACACCGGTGAATCATTCACCGACTGAAAGTGGACAATAATATTCGTCGTATCGGATAACAGTTCCTCATCCGTTACAATCAGCAGAAGAGTGTCATCACCAAACCAATTTGCCAAAGGTGAAATACGTAACAGTGAATCGATAATAACAGCTGAAGTAAAATCACCATTTACGACGCTCCATGTCAGGCTTGTATCGTGATTATCCACATCGGTAACAAATTCAAACCAATTCGACAATATTACCGAAATGGTAGAATCTTCATCAGCGTTCAGCTCCGGTAAAAGCGCCAATATCGGCGGATCGTTGGCCGGAAGCACCTGAATTGTTGTGATCACTGTATCCCGGCCAAAATTACCCGGAACCGTACTGTCATCCACAACAAACCGGAAATCATAAGCGTCTATAAAGAAGTTTGGTTGTGCATAAAAAGTCGCGATGTTCGTTGCCGGATCAATGTCAATCGTAATACTGTCGCCATTTGAATTTACCAGCGCTGCCCGGCTGGGACTGATTTTATTGGATTTCAAAACCGGCTTCGTGGTCAAAACAGAATTCATCAGGACAACATCGCTATTGCCTTTTTTGCTGTCCACGGGAATAACCGACCAGTTCATTTCCAGGTCGTAATTATCAACATCGGCTACGTAGTCGTTCAGATCCACGATAGTGGTTTCGTCTTCCGCAAACGAGATTAACGTCGGGAAACTGACATCGATTACCGGCGGATCATTGACCGGAGATATAAAAATGGCTAAGTCTGTGGTATCAGTCAATTCACCATCAGATACCACGACTTTGCCGGTATCCGGTCCAAACCAATTCTGCGGACCAAGAATTGTCAGTGTATCATTACTGATCACCGCAGAAACAGTACTAAAGGAAATGACTTCCCAACTCAGTGTCGAATCGGGATTATCTATATCTGCCACTTTATCAAACCAGACCGAGAACACAATCGTCAGAGAACCGTCTTCGGCAAATCCATCATCATCCAATGCTGACAGAACCGGTGCATCGTTGACATTCTCCACAAAGAGACTGAATGTATCGATATCCGTTTCTCCAATACCGTCACGAATTGAATAAATTATTTCAAAACTCAGTTCACGCTCATCATTAGTCGGTGTCCAGGAAATGAGCCCGGTGAGGGAATCGATTTCCATGAGTAAGGGCGAAGTAATCAATTCAAAGCGAACCGAATCACCAACGTCAACATCCTCATATCGGATTGTATAGCTGAACAGTTCATCTTCTTTCGCAATCGTATCGGCCTGAGCGATCAGTACCGGAGCATCGTTGGTATTATTGATATGTAAAATAAATTTCAGGGAATCCGATGCCCGGTCTTTGTCAAATACCCATAGCTCGAAACTTCCATCTCCTACATCGGCATTCTGAGGCGTCCAGAAGACAAGCCCGGTGCTGCTGTCCACCTGCATCATGGCTGGAAATTCTTTCAATTCAAAGGACAGGGAATCACCATAAATCGAATCGATATCCATTGCTGAGAACTGAAAAGACCAGGGACTATCCTCATCAATCGTATCAATAACGGTTGTCGTTGTCAATAGCGGTGCATCATTGGCATTTTCCACAATGACATGAATCAGTTGTTCCACAATCGAGCCGTTACCATCATTGAATCGAATCGTAATGGCAGTTGTATCGATATCATCGTTTGTCGGTGTTCCGGATAAAATTCCCGTGGTATCATCAGCACTCAGCCACGCCGGCAATCCGGTAATCGTATAAACACTCGCGCCCTGGGCTTCATCGTCGGTATTGGCATCATAGATAAAGAGTTCGTCCTCAGTGGCAATGCTATCAGTAATCGATGAAGTAAATTGGGTTGGATTATTGTTTACCGATAGGATAATTGTCTGGAGCTTTACTTTACCATTGCCATCATCCACTTGGATATATATATCGACGAAATCAGTAACATGATTATTCAGCGGCGTTCCGGAGATGACCCCGGTAGACAAGTTCAGGGTAATCCAGTCCGGAACCGTATTCGTAAAACTGTACGCCGTCGCTCCCTGGCCTTCGTCATCGCTATTCACATCAAATAAGAACACGTCGTCTTCGGTAATTGTAGTATCGGTAAAGATATTTGTAAAACTTGGTCCTTTGTTGGTAATTGCCAGCGAATATCCCAATGTATCAAATCCGCCATTCCCGTCATTGACCATGATTTCAACAGTATCGCCAATCGTCACATGCTGATTCAAAGGAGTCCCTCTAAGCAATCCGGATGTCGGATTGAGAGTCAGCCAGCCGGGCTTTTGGAGAGCCGTGTAAATCATCGTGCCCTGGCCCTCATCGCTGCAATTCAAATTAAGGGAATACAGCAAATCTTCCTGACCGGTGGTCGTTGGAATCGTAGTAAACAGAGGTTTAGAGTTCGTTACAGTAATAATATAATCGAGGGTATCTGAGACTCCATTACCGTCATTGACACTCACAGAAACCGTGTTATCGCCAACGTGATTGTTAAGAGCTGTTCCGCTCAGTTTGCCGGTACTGCCGTTAATCGACAGCCAGCCGGGATTGGTCAAAAGCTGAAAAGTATTAGTGCCGGAATTATCGCTGAGTGTGGGAGTGTATTCATAGAGACTGTCTTCTTCAATGGTACTCAACGGTATTCCGGTAAATTCCGGTGCAGCGTTTTGTACGGTGATCTGAAAGGAAACAGATGCGAACCCGCTGAAGGCATCGGTCGCCCGAATTGAAACTGTACGAACGCCTATATCATCGTTTTCAGGAGTACCGCTCAGTTCTCCGGTCGTATTGTTCAGTGTTAACCAATCGGGTAAAGCTAGTAATGCTGAATAAGTGACGCCGCCGGCTGATTCGTCGTCGCAATTCAAATCAATAACTACCGCTTCTGCTTCACTGACAATAGTATCGGCCTGGCTTACAAACACCGGGGCAACATTGGCCACGTTCACCGGAACATTTAGCGTATCTTTTCCACCATTTCCATCGGAAAACTCAATATAAACGGAATCGCTGCTGTTGACGTAACTGTTGTCCGGTGTTCCGCTGATCAGCCCGGTTGACGAATTCGTCAGGGTCATCCAACCCGGCAGGTGAATTACCGAATAGCTTGTTAATCCCTGTCCCTCGTCATCGACGGACAGATCAGCACTGAATTCCACGTCTTCCGTTGCATCAAAAGAGGCATCGGCAGTTAAAAAGTTCGGAACCGCATTAGTAACCAAAATACCCCAGGATTGATTGACCGTAAAGCCTGTTGTGTCTTCGACACTGGCTTTGACAGAAACGGTCGAACCCCCGAAGTTATTATCCGGAGTCCAGCGAATCAATCCGCTACTGGTATCAATTGTCATACCTTCCGGAAAAGTGACGAGCCTGAATTTTATCGGATCACCATCCTGATCCGTTGCTTCCATATCATAGATATAAAGAACATCTTCCGTTGCTGTTGTCAGTGCGGAAGATGTAATTATCGGCGGATCGTTTGTGTTGGCAACGTTAATCGTATAAAGATGATCATCGGTACCGCCGTGTCCATCGTTTACCCTTACGGTGAATGTCGATGTTCCAACTGCATCGTTTGTGGGCGTCCCGGTAATCAAACCGCTTGATGTATTTATCGACATCCAGGTCGGGTAAATACCCACAAAAGAGTACGTTGTAAACGCATCTTCGTCCGTACTTTCCAGATCCACATCAAATGTCTCATCCTCGGTGGCAGAAAATGGTCCGGCGGCAATCATTAGCGGTGGACTGTTCTGTACTCTAATATAAATTTTTGAGGTGTCGGTCGCGTTACCATCATCAAAAACAATGCGGAACGAATCCAAACCAACATCTTTATTGATCGGATCCATCTGAATAATACCGGTTGCAGTGTTTGTCAGAGTTACCCAGTCCGGGTTTGAAAGGCCAACTGTCCGGTAAACGGTACCATCACCAAGCCCCTCATCATTCGCCGAAAAATTCACAGTATAGCTGGAATCTTCCCAAATATAAAATGTGTCAACGGTCACCGTCACAGTTCCCGAAGGTTCAAAATCCCCGGCAAGCAAAGAAGCAATCGTCGGTGGTGTATTGACGACATTTAAGGTATAATTTGAAGAAACCGATGCATTTGCCAGATCCGTGACTTTCACTGTGATGGAATTCGAACCCACATGACTGTTATTTGGTGTCCAGCTAATCGCTCCGGTACTGCCATTTATGGTCATACTGGAAGGCGGACTCACCAGAGAATAGCTAATGACATCGCCATTATCCAGGTCCTCATCATCTGCAGAAACGGTTACCGAGTAGGGGCTATCTTCATTGGTTGACACCATACCGCTGGGCACTGATGTCCAAAAAGGCCGGTTATTAACGTTGGTAACACTGTATGTAAATTCTTTTTGAGTTATTCCCGAGTTTCCATCGTCAACTTTTACTGTAAAAGTACCATCGCTTATTACATGAGCATCTGAGGGTGTACCGCTCAGCAAACCAGTATTGGTATCAATATCCAGCCAATCCGGTTTTCCACTGACAAAACTCCAACTGATTGCTCCATCATCGTCATCACTGCTTTCCAGTTGCTGAGAGAAAGCAACGCCTTCGATTGCTGTAAATGGGCCCTCTGTTAAAATCTCGGGGACAACATTCTCTACCCGCAAATAAACTTTGATCGTATCCCGGGAACCGGGTTGGTCTTTGAAATAGACCTGAAAGGAATCCAGTCCAACATCACCATTCGTCGGTGTAAGTGTCACAATCCCGGTCGTGGCATTGGATAAACTCACCCAGTCGGGATTAGGAAAATCATCAAAACTATAGATACTCGATGCCCCGACACTTTCATCCGGTGAAGACAAATTGAGTGTGTAGCTTGTGTCTTCCTTGATGTAAAAGGTATCCGCCGTCGCAGTTACCGCATCAGATGGTGAAAAATCTCCAACAACGGGTGTAACAATGGCTGAAGCGACATTTGTAACCTGCAAAGTATAACTTTGGGAAACAAATCCTCCGGACAGATCGGTGGCTTTCAGCGTAACCGTATGATTGCCGACATTCGAGTTGTTGGGAGTCCAGCTGATCACCCCGGTTGATGAATTGATCGTCATTCCCGTCGGCTTCACGGTCAGACTATAAGTAATTACGTCGCCGACATCGGAATCCGTCGCATCGATATCAGTTATGTATATTGCATCTTCCGCAGTTGTGATAACACCGACAGGTACCACTGTTAAAACAGGTTCATTGTTAACATTGATAACACTGTAATCAAAGGTTTTTTCGGCGGTTCCGCCATTACCATCATTTACTTCAATCACAAAACTGGCATCAGTGACGACATTATTATTCGCGGGAGTTCCGGTTAGGAGACCGGTTGAAATATCAATACTCAACCAGGCTGGTTTTCCACTCTTAAAACTCCAGGTAATCGTTCCGTCGCCGTCATCACTGCTTTCCAATTGCTGAGAAAATTCGATACCTTCCGTAGCCGCAAAAGGACCATCAGTCATGATTTCTGGTACTACATTTTCCACCCGGAGATAAATGGTGATCGTATCCCGGGAACCGGGTTGGTCTCTGAAGTAGACCTGGAAAGAATCCAGTCCCACATCACCATTGGTCGGTGACATGGCTACGATGCCGGTTGTGGCATTGGACAGGGTCACCCAGTCGGGATTGGGAAAATCATCAAAACTATAGATACTCGATGCCCCGACACTTTCATCCGGTGAAGACAAATTGAGTGTATAACTGGTATCTTCCTTAATGTAAAAAGTATCGACGGTTGCAACAACCGCGGCAGAAGGTGAAAAATCACCAACGACCGGTGCAATGATTGCTGAAGCAACATTCGTAACCTGCAGAGTATAACTTTGAGAAACAAATCCTCCGGACAGGTCGGTAGATTTCAGCGTAACCGTATGATTGCCGACATTCGAGTTGTTGGGAGTCCAGCTGATCACCCCGGTTGATGAATTGATCGTCATTCCCGTCGGCTTTTGCGTCAGGCTGTATGTAATTACATCCCCTGCATCAACATCAGAAGCATCAACATCTACCGTATAATTTGCATCTTCCGCGCTTGACACTGTTCCAGTCGGAACCGATGACCAGGTTGGAGCATCATTGACATTCTGAACACTGAGCGTCCAACTGGCGGAAATATTGGCCAACGAAGCATCGGTGACCTTGACAGTAATAACATGCAGGCTAACATCATCATTATCGGGCGTCCATTCGATAAGTCCGCTATTGGCGTCAATCGTCATGCCGGCCGGGTTTTCGGTAAAGGAATATGTTAGATTGTCTCCGGCATCGATATCCGCGGCCTCAACAACGACGGTATATAAAACATCTTCATCGATATCAATCGTCCCGCTTGGAACCGACACCCAGGTCGGGGCATCGTTCAGGTTATTGACCTGAACCTGCCATGATGCTGTAACAAATTCTAGGACACTATCTGTAACTTTTACCGTAACCGTATGAGTACCAACCTGGCCATTTGACGGGGTCCATTGGATAACACCGGTACTTGCATTTATTGTCATTCCCGCCGGTGCTGTCTGCAGTGAATACGTCAGCACATCGCCAACATCGTTGTCCGTTGCATTTATATCGGTTGTGTACAGTGCGTCTTCATTTGTGGCGACTGTACCGGTTGGAACAGCTGTAATGGAAGGCGCAGTATTAAAATTTTTAACACTGTAATCAAAGGATTTTTGCGTTAATCCACCATTACCATCATTGACCAGTACTGTAAAACTGGCATCGCTGAGAACATCGTCATTCCCGGGAGTACCGTAAATTTTCCCCGAAGCAGCTTCGATACTCAACCAGCCGGGTTTCCCGCTGACAAAACTCCATGTGATAGTTCCATCTCCGTCGTCACTGCTTTCCAGAGTATCCAGAAAAGCATCACCTTCAGTAGCCGTAAATGGTCCGGCTGTCAGGATTTCCGCAGGAACATTGACAACGTCCAGATAGATTGTTGCGGTATCTCTCGATCCCGGTTGATCTTTGAAAAACACTTTAAACGAATCCAATCCAACATCATTATTGGTAGGCGTAAGAGAAATAATACCCGTGACCGCATTGGTCAGCATTACCCAATCAGGATTTGGAAAAGCACCAAATCCATATAAAACATCCTCTCCTGCTCCTGCCCCTTCGTCCGGAGCAGACAGGTTCAATGAATAGGTGGTATCCTCTTTGATATAAAACGTGTCCACGGTTGCAGTCACAGCATCCGGTGGGTCAAAATCACCAACAACAGGAGTCGTAATCGGTGAAGCAACATTTGTCACGCGGGCCGTCCACGATCGCGTAATTGCAGCAGCATTGTCATCGACGGCCCGAACCGTAACTGCATGATCTCCCACGAGACTGTTATCCGGTGTCCAGTTGATCACACCACTACTGCTGTTGATCGTCATTCCGGTTGGCTTGACTGTCAGGCTATATGTTATATTATCCCCCACATCCACATCGTCGGCATTAATATCAACAGTGTAAAGTGCATCTTCCGCTGTCGATACTATCGCCCCTGCAAGGGGACCGAATGACCAAGTTGGAACATCATTAACATTTTCGATAATAAACACAATTGTCTTTGTCGCTGTCCCGCCATTGCCGTCGATCACCTGAAAAGTCACAGCCGCGCCATCGGTAACATCATCATTATCCGGTGTTCCGTTGATTTCACCACTTGTAGAATTCAGAGTAAACCAGCCCGGATCGCCATTAGTGATGGAATAGGTAATCGTTCCCTGACCTTCATCAGATGAATTCAAATCCAGGGTAAATTCCACATCTTCAGTAGCCCCGACACTGGATGGCGGATCAATGAAACTGGAAATCACATTCTGGATCTGAAAATACACCCGTTTGGTATCGCTGTAACCATTGCCATCGGAAAATGTGATGTCCACGTAATCTCTGCCGACATGGCGATTATCTGGAGTTCCCTCTAGCTGTCCGTTCACCAGACTCTTGATCGTCATCCAGGCCGGTTTATGATTCACTGTATAGGATGCCGGTGAACCGATCGCCTCATCCTGAGCGGTAAAGTCAATCCGGTATGGCAAATCTTCAGTCACATAAACGGTGTCCGCCGTTTGAGTATAAGGCGATATCTCAACGGCGCAGGATGTTATCGGTGAGGCAGCATTGGCAATTGTCAGCGTATATTCAAGCGTATCTTTTCCGCTGTTTTTATCAGTGACAATAATTCCGATTGCCTGATTACCTACCTCGTTATTGGATGGTGTTCCGGTCAGCAAACCGGCAGTCGTGAGTGTAAAGTTATTCGGTAAAGTGTGCAGAGAAGAGTAGCGTGTATAACCATAGGCATCGTCATCAGAGGTAAATTGAAATGAATACCCTACTTCTTCTGTTGCCGTAGAAGTCGGACTAAGGCTTGTAATTTTCGGAGGATCATTGGTCACTTCTACGGTAATATTTAATTCCTCTTCGCCATTATTTCCGTCCTGATAGCGAATGGTAACCCAGTCGGTGGGTGAGGTAACATTATTATCCCGGGGTGTTCCGCTGAGAACCCCGGTACCGCTGTTTATTGTCATCCAGTCCGGCGCCATAACCAAGTTATATCCGCTGGCATTTGGACCTTCATCGCCTTCATCGTTGGTATTGATATTCCAATCTAGTGCCTCGTCTTCGGTACCAGTAACATCACCTGTCGTGGAAAAAACAGGCAAACTGTTATTAACGACAATTTCCAACCGTTTTTCGCCATAACCACCATGATCATCTGTGATCCGTACCATAATAGAATCCGATCCGACCTGAGAGTTGATTGGCGTCCCCGACAGCAGCCCGTTCAAAGCATTGATGCTCAACCAGGCCGGTTTATCTCCATGGATGGCAAATGTATGATCGCCTTCATTGATTGGAATATAGTCAATCTGAAAACTGTATGCCGAATCTTCCGTAGCCGGATCAAGGACTTCGGTTATAATTGTAGGATTAGTATTGGAAACCGTGATCGTCCAGGATTGCGTGTAGACTCCACCATTCCCGTCATCAACCCGGACTACGACATCATGATCACCCACATTGGGATTTCCAGGTGTTCCCTGAATCAGCCCGGTTGATGCATTAATACTCAGCCAATCCGGCGCCGTGGTCAGCGAATAGGTAACATTGCCAATCCCCTCTTCATTGCTCTGGACATCGTACTGGTAGGCAGTATTTTCCGTAGCTGTTGTTGGAGGCGATGAAGATATTTCGGGATTTAAATTTGTTGCCGTTACTGTGAAGGTTATTGTACTTGTACCACCGTGGTTATCGGTACAGGAAATGCTAAATTCATGATCCCCAATCTGGGCATTTGTAGGTGTCCAGGTAAAAATCCCGCTATTTACCGATGATCCCACACCAATCGGAGCCGACAGTATTCCATAGGTAACAAGAGGATCGTCTTCGTCGTCCGTATCCAAGTCAATCGTCAGTAAGACATCCTGTGCAATCGTAATATCGGTCTGAGGAGTAAATTCCGGATCGCGATTGATAACGGCTATTGAAAATGTATGGGATATAATTCCGCCGTTTCCGTCATTGACCTGGACAGACACAGTTGTATCTCCGACATTACTGTTATCCGGTGTTCCTGTTAGTTCTCCGGTGGATGCATTTAGACTTAACCACGACGGATGAATCAACCATCTGTATACTACTCCCTCGCCTTCATCATCATAATTGATATCATAGGTGTATTCACTGTCTTCATTGACACTGTCAACCTCTGAAGATTCTAACTGAGGTACCCGGTTTTCAACATGGATCGTATAGCTGACCGTATCAGTATCAGTTCCATCGGACACATAAACCGAGATATTAAAATCATCCACATTTTCATTATTCGGAGTGCCTCTCAGGATGCCGGTATAGAGATTAATTGTCAACCATCCAGGCAGTCCAACTCCATGGTAAGTTATGGTTCCCTGACCGTCATCATTTGAGGTGAATTTATAATAATACTCCTGATCTTCGGAAATATCATAAACCAGGTTCGTCGTATCGATCTGAACCGGGTCATTAGCCACGTTGATCACGAATTGAGTTGTATCTTTACCGCCGTTTCCGTCATCGAATTCTAGGTAAAACGAGTTCGATCCGACGTGTGCGTTTGTGGGTGTTCCCGATACAACACCACTATTTGTGCTCAGACCCAGCCAGGTCGGATGCACCTGAATATCATCGAGAAACCGATAGGAAGTTGTTCCCAGTCCCTCATCATCGGCATTAATATCAAGCGCAAAGCCGGCACCTTCGGTCGCGCTATGTAATGTTGATGTCGTGATTATCGGTTTCCGGTTGACGACCGACAAATCATAGGACAGCGTATCCGTTGATCCGTTATCATCATCAACAATAATTTTGACTGTTTCTGTACCCACATATTCATTATTCGGAGTACCATTGATGATGCCTGTGGGGACGGCTATTCCCATCCATTCCGGCTGGAAGCCGGTCTGGAAATAGTACACCGTATTGCCCTGTCCTTCGTCGTTGGAACTGAGGTCAAACCCAAAATAATCGTCTTCGTTAATTTCTGTGGGTGGTGTATTTGTAAACACCACATCGGTGTTGCTTGTTTCCAGTACAAACGACCACTCCACCGCCGCGGATGAATCATCCCGGGCCCTGACTGTGACCGTCTGAAACCCCACATTGCTGTTATCCGGTGAGCCGCTAATGGAGCCGGTTGAGGAATTCACAATTACATTCTCACCACGGGTAATCAAGTAGGTAATATGATCGCCATGAGGCAGATCATCATCATTCGCTGTCACAGTAATATCCAGTTCGCTATCTTCCGAAACCGAAACCGTATCCTCAGTCGTGTTTACCCAAAACGGCGGATCATTCAGATTTTGGACATGGAGAAAAAAATCCATATAATCGATCAGACTGCTATCAGAAACTGAGACCTGGATACGATGTGTTCCCACATCATCATTATCCGGTGTCCAGGTGATTCGTCCAGAAGTAGCATTTATTGTCATACCCTCCGGAGCAGCTGCGGCAAAAGCAAAGGTAAAGGCATCAGCATCGTCATCGGCGGCACTTAGCCAGGCACTCCAATAAGCATCCTCAGTCAGATTCGTATCTTCAACCGCTGCGGTAAAATAGGGCGCAGTGTTTGCGAATACACTCACAAAACTGAATAAACAGATTAAAAATACTATTATTTTCCGGTTCCGCCGCATGGTCCTGAAAATTGCCCCTTTATCGGAAATATAACATCTGCTTTATCGGTTTATCTTTGACTGGTTCTCTCCATGTTTCATTGTTGCATTTATTATGAATTTACGCCAAGAAAGACATCCTCCACCGTGACAGGCATCATCGAATGGAATGAATCTGCCGCAGCCAGAAATCGGCCTGCTTACCCGTAGTTTCACCGTTAAGAGCATGGGTAAAATATTTTCGGGCCTCGTCGATCTCTCCCAGGTAATAATAAAACTTACCGATTTCTAAAACTGTCTCCATGTCCGCCGGATTCAGTCTGATCAGCCGCGAATAATAACTCAGAGCATCATTATAATTGGAATCCTTTGCATGGATTTGCCCAAGATCATCCAGCGCCGCCATCATCCAGCTGTATGCATCGGGGTTGACTTCCCGGGCTTTTCGAAAATAATCCAGAGCGCCCCGGTGATCGCCGGATTCTCTGGCAAACAGACATTTGATATAATAAATTTTAGAAATCCATTCCTGCTTAATTTTCGTTCCGTCCGGGGAATTGTCGATTCTCTGAAATTCCACCAGTGCTTCATCCCACTGCTTTAAAAAATATCGTGATTTGGCAATATAGGATACCAGCATAGTGCGGTCTGAATAGACATCAGCCACCTGTTGAAAAAAGAGAATACACGATTGATAGTCCCCGGTTTCATACAGTGCTTTTGCGAGTTCCACATAGCTTTTTACGAATAAAGGATCGTGAACCAGACTTTTTTGATAATATGTAACCGCTTGCTTATAATTATCATTCGCTTCACAGATACGGGCTAATCCATAGTAAATTTCACCGCTCAGTTCCGATTGCCGCAGTACCAGACGCTGAAATATTTCACTGGCTGAATCCAGCTGTCCCTGCTGAAAAAACGCAAATCCCTTGCCCGCATCCGCCCCCGGAAACTCCGGCTGCAGAAAACGACTTCGGTAAAAATCAATTTCCGCAACCGTGTTGGCGTTCGTTTGCTGATAAATCCGCCCTTTATAATAGGAAGCCACCGACAACTCCAGGTTTCCACCTGTTACACCGGAGAGTATTTCCAGCGCGCGTTGATAATCACCGGTTTTATAGAGAAATTTACCGTATTCCAGAAAATGAATATCCTTCACTTTACGTGACCGAATAAGCTGTTCAAAACTCTTCCGGGCGTCATTATACCTTCCCATGATTGCCAGGCGCTGGGCATAATGGAACAGGGAATCATCATCAACACCTTCCGACGCCGATCCCTTTGACTGTCTGGCCTTGGACCTGTAACGAATCAATGTATCCAAAATATCCGGCGTTATCGGCAGATAATAAGCCGCCATGGCACCGGGATGATAGCCGGTTTTTTCTTCCTTGTCATCTTTGGGTTCGGTCGTTGCTTTGGCTGAATTCATCTGCAGCTCAGTCCAGCTAGTGATTTTCTTCTTATAAAAATCACGCTCCTTCTGAAGGTTCATAATCTGCTGTAAAAGGGCCTGATTTTTCTGTTCAACCTGGTTCATATCCGATGCTGTGGCCGGTGTGGATAATGAACGGGTTGGTGTTGCTGTTGGAGTTGTGGGCCGTCGTCGTTGGGCATTTAAAGGGGTTGATAAAACCTGAATTAATACAACCGCAATAAAAAAGAATATGGGGAGTTTCAGTTTTCTATTCATAGAATTTCTCTTAATAATTACTCCAGAAACCTCACCTGGTCCATGGTCAGAGTAATCGGATCAGAACCCGGCAAAGCCAATAAGTGTACGGTGATTGTCTTATCATTCGGATTTTGACTGATGACTTCAGCCCGTTCATTGGCAAGCGGACCATCGGTTATCAGAACAATATTTTTGGTTTCGGTGCTAACTGGAGCCGGCGCAGACTGTTGGACCGGTGGTGGTAATACAGCCGGAATCACAGATGGTTCATATGTCTCTTCGGACTGTTTGCCAAAACGCCAACTTAATGTAAAGAATGTCCGCGAGGTATTGCCGAAATTTTCAGGCGCGACAGCCACATCAAACTTAAAACCGGCAACCTGTAATCCGGCGCCATAGCTGATACCTCGATCCGAATAACCACCACGAATCAGAACCATGTCGCGGATAATATATTCAGCTCCCGCCTGGTATCCTAAAAAATCCCCGCCCTGTACGTGTAAATCCGCTGCGACCAGCAAATTTGGCACATTAAACAGATCAAAATAACTAATACCGACGCCTACCTGAGTCGGAATGGTTTCCTTCAGTTTGCTGGAGGTATTCCATTTCAATGAAGAATTCAAATTCCTGAAAACAGCCCCAAGCGTAATACGGTCGCCGATATAAATTGCGGAACCAATATCGACGGAAACACCTTTCGCTGAATACCCGGCCAGGCTGTGATAGAGATATTTTCCTGTCATTCCCAGAGAAAAATTATCGCCAATCGTCTTACTGTAACTGAGCATCATAGCACTCTGCAAATCGGAAAAATTCTGAGTCACATAACCGTCCTGATCGCGTCCTTCAATGTTATCGATGGACAATTGAGCCCAGGCCAAACCGATGCTGCCCCAGGAATTCAACGGATAGCTGAATGCCATGTCATAGTAATTTCGATCATAGCCCATCTTTGCCAGCGTTGCATTAAAATGACCGTCGTACAGCATCCCGATCATGCCAGGATTAATAAAAATTGCCGAGGCATCTTCGGAACACGCAATCGCCACGCCCCCCATCCCAAAGGCCCTTGAACTGTTATTCAAACTGAGATAACTGCCGGCATAGCCGCCACTTTGCGCATAAACAGTTCCGGCAATTGACCAGACGAGAAAGAGAGTATATACTATTTTGATATGTCTACCTGAGAACCGCCACTTTTCCAATTTTTTCATCTCCTTGACTGGTCTTTACAACAAAATAATAAACACCATTCGCCACAATTTCATTATCCCTGTTGCGGCCATTCCAGCGCATGGTTTTTGTCTGTTCATTTGGGCGGACCTCTTCCGCTTTATATAAATCGATCACATGATTGCCCACAGCATCATAAAGGGTAATGTCGACGAAAGTATTATTAGTAAACAAAATATTGAATGTCGTCCCGGCGCCGTCATCGGGGTTGAAGGGATTTGGATAAGTAAAAACATATTCCCCTTTGGGTACGCCCCTGAGAAACATAGGACTTGAATAGTTGGGAATTTCATCGTACGCAAAGGCCGTATAATAATAAACCGTATTATCTACCAGATTGTCATCGGTAAAAATCTCATCGGTCCCGTTATATATAACTGTCTCCGTTGTATCGACAGTCTGAATAAATGTGTCTGTACTCCGGAGAATTATTGTTCCTGCGAAATCCTCATCATTGGGATCACGCCAATGCAGCTTTAGCTTTCCCGGGCCGTCTTCCTGGACTTTGAAATCGGAAATAGGATTAGGCGGAAATGTATCGGTCGGTGAAATAATGGTTTCCAGTGAATCCCATGTTCCACTGAAAAAGCTCCGATTGGGGTGGACAAATTTCAGCGAGTCCAGCGTAAAAACCGCCAATCCACTGTCAATGGCCACAAAGGATATATTAAAAAACGTCCCCGGCGCCGATACAAACCGGCCGGCTCCCAGCATTACCGCTACCATATATATCATACTGTCCGAAGCACTGCTGTCAGTTACGATGCTTTCTGGATGAATGTCCCAGAATACTGCCCCTTGAAACAGGTTTCCCGGTGTGCCTTCAAGAAACCGGACTTTCTGCTCATCGTAATTCAATCGGAGAAATACTGTTCGCATGGAGTCACCTTGCGAAGCACCCAGTGTGACTGTAAAGGTATCTGTATCGCTGACTTCATCGCTGCTCATTCTCATGTAAACATGGGGAGTGGTCAGTGCAAATGACAATGACCCTGCAAATATTACTATTAGAAATATGATCAACGTTTTTTTCATTTACTTATCCGGTTTTTGATTATCTCAATAACATTATTTTTCTGTTTTTTTCAATTCCCGAACCTTTCAGATACAGGAAATATACGCCGCTTGCAACTGCCTGACCGCTGAAATTCCGGCCATCCCATTGAAGATGATATAAACCTTCCTGGTGGTATCCCTCCTCGAAAGTTACAACAGAATTTCCACGGATGTCCACTATCATCAAGCGGTAATTTCCGGCTTTGGATTTGGGTATATTATACGAAATTTGCGTTTCCCCATTGAACGGATTCGGGTAATTCTCTAAGAGGAAAAAGTGTTCCACGACGATTGTTTCCACATCAGGAACAACGGACGTGCTTAATGATCTACAGTTACTGTCCCTGATATCAACTTCCGTAATTTCAGGTAATGCTGAATTCGGATAAAGTTGGGTCAGTCGAATTTCAACAAATTCGCCCTCACCATTTAACGATTTCCCAAGTGATACAAAGTTCAGGTCAATAATTCCTTTTTCAGTCAAGGCTTCCGGCATCAGGAGCAATTGATTCTCACTGATGTTCTTTACCCATTCACCGGTTTCAATTGATTCAAAACGAAGTGTCAGGGGATCAAAATTCAGACGCAGATGGGCGGCCTGCATATCGTTGACTTGTCTCATATTTATCCGAACCAGCAAATTGCCGGGCGACTCATCTGAAGTCAAATGAACTTCAAGTGATTCCCTGTTTTGTGTGACGGGTTTTTGATTAAAAGCACCTTCATAATTCCGGCGATAATTGGTCCCCAGCACAATCAGATCGTAAAAATTCGTAGTATCATCGAGACTAAGTTGAAATGGAGAAATTGATTCCGAGGACCCGATATCAAAACGTTTATACCAGCGACTGCTGGCGGGATTTAACCAGAAATAGTCGGAAAAAAGAGCAATATCTTCCCAGGTTACCTGTCCATCACAAATCCCCGCTGTGCTGATCCCTTCACCGCCGCTGAATGTATAATCCCCAAGGATATATTTCGCCCAGGCATCGAAGCGATCACTGTTTCCCCCTGATTCCACAGCCGCATAATTCTGCAGATGCCGGTAAGTATGATACTGAACTCCCCAGCGGTCGCGAATATCAATATTTTGGATAAAAATCGGTGATATCCCGGGACCGATGACATTGAATTTCAGGCGGATAACCGCGCTTGAATCAATCACCTCAAACTCCGTATTTATCAGAGCGCTGCTACCAAATTCAGCATTATACTGAAAAATTGTATATTCTGGGTGGTCTGCATCATATAATTCAACCTGTGATACCATCGTATCCACGTAAAACCAGGCATCATTGCCCCATACGTCGCCATACTCAGCAGATTCGAATTCCAGAATCCGGTTATCGAATCCAAATTGAAAGGATGCGGATTTTATACTTAAATCAATACTGTCGTTGGTTACCGGCAGAAAAATATCCGCATAGAAAGACAGGTCATCGATTCGCTGATTCTTACTGGCGGTTGTACCGTTCACCGGCCGGAAGCTCGGGTAAAACATATTCAGGTTGGCGCTGTCACTTTCGGTGGATGACGCCAATTCGTTTCGAATTATCACTGGCAGATTGATCGCCTGGTAAGCAAATTGTATGACAGCGGGATGATTGATATCGTTCGATACCGTCGGAGTAACGGTCAAATCTTCTTTGAACACTTTAATGCTGAACCATTTACTGTAAGGGCCATTGGCCGTCGTATCGATTTCAAGATTCTCCGGATCGTCGTCTGCCCAGTCATGCACAATTCCAACAACAAACAGCATACGGTTATCTACCAACAATAACGAATCCCCGCTAAAATTAAAACTGATCGCGTTTACACTGTCTGACTGGTCCGGAATCGTAATTGCCAGCCCGCCGCTGATCAGTGAGTCGTCCGCTCCAAAGCTCCGGTTACCGCGATCCACATATAGTCGGAGTTCATCCACAAACCAACCAGCACTGCTGTTGGTGATCGGCCATAAGCGAAAACCCTTCAAATAATAGGTTTTGGGGTCAGTCGGATTATCTGTGGAAAATGTAAAGTTTGCAATCGCCAGCGTATCACCGGAAGCCAGGTGACGCCACTGCGTGGTAACATTATTCAAAGCATACTGAAAATTCCAACCGTACTGGGCGTGCAACGGCCCAACGAGGCACAGAATGCTCATCAGTAGAAACGCTTTATATCCTGAATGGTGTTTCCGCAATTTCCGATTCCGTTTTAACGCATTAACGTAATTTTATAATTTTTCAATAGTTCTGCACCTTCAACCCGGATAAAGTATATTCCGCTGCCGACCGGGACATTCAGATGATTCAGACCATTCCAGACCAGGCGGTATTGCCCGGCAGAATGATAATTGTTTGACAATTCCCTGACCAGCTTACCCTGTAAATCGTAAACCGAAATCCAATAATTACCAGCACTTCCGTCGGGGACAGAATATCTGAGATTTGTAACCGGGTTAAAGGGATTGGGATAACATTCCATCAAAAAATAGTCGGATATCATGGCCGGTTCCGGTTGAATTTTGATACCCAAAGCAACTTGCTGGCAATTCCGGTTTCTCAAATCGACATAATCCAAACATATCAAGTCCGTTTTGGGTCCGATTTTCTCAAAATCAACCGTCAGAAAACAACCTTCGCCGCTAATCGGCTTTTTGAGCGCCAGAAAATTGACATCCACAATTCCTTTTTTTAGTTCGTCAGGAGAATAGAGCAAAACATTTTGAGATGAAGACCCGATTACCCAGTCGCCGAGTGTCAATTCTTTAAGCCTGTAGTTCAAAGGGTCAAATGTGAGTTTGAGTTGCGCTGAGACAAACTCCGGGATATTTCTCATATCAAGTTTGGCCTGGTAAATGTCCGGTTTGCTGACATCCCCGGCAACATTAAACACCAGTTCCGGGGTATCTGTGAACGCAACTGCTTTCTGGCTGAAATCGCCTTGCAGAGTCCGATAATAATTAGTACCAATCACCATCAGATCGAAAAAATTAGTCGTATCATCGGGGCTGAGTTCATCTGGATCATGTGAGGCCGAATCACCAACGTCAAAACGGGTGTACCAGTCGGCTGAATCGGCATTCATCCAGATATAATCGGCAAACAGAGTAATGTCATACACCGGATCAATCAGGCCATCGCACTCACCGTCGATCAGCGTTCCTGCGCTACCGGCGAAATCGCCAAGTATCTGCTTCGACCAGGCATCGTATTTCTCCGCTGTATCATCCGCATCATTCTGAAGATTCCGGTAACAGTGATAGGGAATTCCCCACTGGTCCAGAATCAGCACATCAGACAGTAACAGAGGACTAATCCCCGGTTTTAACACTTTGAAATAAAATATTCCCAGAGAATTATTCGCAATATTCACATAATTTTCGGGGCTTAGGGAATTTCCGATGACGACAGCTTCAAAACGAACAACCGACAGAGTGGTATCGCCCGGCAGCGTTGATTCACCGTATCCGCTTTCCTCCCAGCCATTGTCCTGATATTGTTTATTATCCCAAAGATCACCGAAGGCGATCGAATCGAGTGCCAGGTACTGGTTATTCCACCCAACCTTAAACGATGCATATGACAGGCTGTCACCACTCAAATTACCATTATGCGGCAGGAAAACATGGGCCTCAATCGTCAGATCGGTTATTATTTGTGCCCGGCTTCCATCACTGTCATCAAGCTCCAAGTAATTCGAGTAAAACATATTGCTGTCTTCTTCGGCAGTTCTGTTCCGGTTATAGATGTAAACCGGTAAATTGACTGCCTGAACCGTAAAAACTTTCGTGACGTCTCCGGCCCAGTTATTTGCGGAACCAACATTATCATCGGTTCTAAGAATGCCAATATCATCAGGCTGTTCAACAGTAATCCCCAACTGTGCTCCATTTTGATCCGTTATTTCCCGATCATCGACATCATCAGTAAACCAATCCGATGCGACCATGGTAACAAAAAATGTTGCTGTATCGTTCAGATTTAATTCACCGACAAGTGAAAATGGCATCATTGTCATACTTGTTGCTGTTGCATCCAAACCAACGATATTGATGGTATTGATTAGAGAATCGGAATTCCGATCCAGGCTGCCGGGATAATTATCGATATTTTTCCACAATTGTAATGAATCAATGTACCATTCATCCTGATCAGTAAACGGTCTGACTGCTAGTTGATGAAGTTTATAATCATTATCTTCATCCAGATCAATAAACTGAATCTTCATTACGGTTTTATTCTCACCGGAAGCCAATCGGCGGCCCCATTCGTTGGAGGCATTCGGATAGGTGATGATCAGACGATAATCTTCTGCCTTCAGTGTACTGAAAACTAGTAATGTCATCAGGCACAATTCAACGCTTCTGCGGATTTTATTCATAACACAATCCTTCTATAATAAAAGAATTAGAAAAATTTCGCTGAGTCCATATCATTTTTAAAAATAGTTTTGATGCTGTTCAATGTCAAGAAAAACATTATTTAATGGTAAGTTACCCGGAACGACCTGAGAACTTACATTAAGTGTCGATTATTTGAAAACTCTCTGTTTTTTAATATAGGTGATTTGCCCTCTGTTTTCTATATTAAATATAAGGACTTAAAATTGATTTTTAACAGAGGAAACTTTAGTTTTTAAAATTAAATAATCTGAACATCGAATGACTATTAATTTCCAGAAAAGGCCCGATACATCATCACATTTTAAAAGTTCAACGTTAAGAACATGGCTGGCCACTATAACCATAATGCTTTTTAGTTTGTCATTTACTGTTTTCGGAAACAATCTAAACGGCGCCCCTCGGAACATCACTTTGAATACAAACGAGCCGCCGGTTCTGCTGTTTCCACTGGACACCAACTTTGCCGAAGACTCCCGGCTTAATCTAAGCCATGAATTCATTTTGGACGCAGTATACGATCCCGACCACGCGGATTCTCTGCTCACAATAATCATTACAACAGATTCCGGACTGGTTTTTTATTGGTTTGATCGGGCAACCAACACTCACAAGTTCTGGGCCAATAAAGACATTGACAGCTGCGGGTATTTTCATATACAGGTCCAGGACCCTCTGGATTCAGCCTTAACCGCTTCCTTTATTGTTGATATCATTCCGGTAAATGATGCTCCGGTACTCGCTGAAATCCCTGATACAAGTGCGGTTCAGGACACTACGTTTTATCTGCCGTTGGACGGCTACTGGTATGATGTGGACAACGAATTGTCCGAACTGATCTGGTCCATCAGTGCAATATATTCCAATGTCGAAATCACAGACACAATGGATAGCCTGGTCTGTGTTCCCCCATCCGGTTTTATTGGTTGGGATACCCTGTTTCTGACACTAAGCGATATCGATGGATTGGCCGACCGGGATACCTTCAGAGTGATTTTCCGCGATGCTATTCCGCCGGGTTTTACGATTGGTATTTTTCAAAATCCGGTGGCATCGGAACACCTGGATATCTACTTTTTTCCCAATGAATCCATCGGTTCGCTAGATTCTACAACCATTAACGGAGACAGTGTCAGCGTTGAATTGCTGTCCGGCATAGACCCTTCTCCTTTCCACACTCATTATCGTTTACAAGGCAGCGGGGTTCATCTGCTCCGGATCACTGCGTCCGATACAAGCGGAAACATCGGAATAACGGAATATAATTTTAGTTCATCCTTCATATCCAAAATGAACGGGGGAATAATTTACAGCCCGGATTCGGTTGTACAGCTCATAATCACAAATGAATCGGTGCTTTCTGATAATTACTTACTATGCTTGCCGTATTCGGATAATACCCGGATTGGTGGGGAATATTCCGAATTGACTCTTCCGAAAAAGGCAAATGATGTCAATGAGCTTAACTTCACATTCGTAGCCCCAAACACCCAACTGAGGAAAAAATGTAAAATAATCTTCCACTCGAAGAGTGAGGATCAGCAGACTGGTATATTTGAGTGGCAACAGCAAAACTGGGTATATTTAAAAACTTATTCCAATACCGAAAACACCCGGTATTGGACATATATTGATAAACTTGGCAAATTTGCTCTCAAACCCAATGCTCCTGAAATCGCTGAAAGGCTTCCGAATTATTTTTCACTGGCACAAAACTATCCCAACCCCTTTAATTCCGAAACAGTTATATCATTTCATCTGCCCGAATTGTATGGAACATCAGTAGGTGCTGTCACACAGATAATCGTCTATGATATTCTTGGCCGGAAAGTTGAAACGGTTATTGACCGGTCACTGGTTCCCGGCCGATATTCCTTGCACTGGAGCGGCTCCCGGCTTGCGAGTGGAATCTATTATTACACAATCCGATATGGGCAATTTAGTGAAACAAAAAAAATGGTTCTGGTAAAATGACAAGGGGACTTCGCCTAAAAATCATCGGATTGTTTTGTGTTCTGGCTATGGCTTTCAAATGTTCTATTTATGAAGAGACTGTTCCGAATGCCGAAAGCATTATACCAATAGCCTGGGACTTTTTCGAAGATAATGAATATCAGGCTGCCTATGTAAAATTCGATGAGGCAATTGATGCAGGTCCCGGAAATTCTGAAGCCTTCCATGGCAGAGCCTGGTCATCATTATTGATGAGTGATGTACCCGATGCAATCAGCGACTTCAACGCCGCAATATATTACGGTAATTCCGGTCTTGATCCCATTGCCGGGCTGGCAATTGCGTACCAGGCAAATCAGCAATTTTCCTCAGCAATCAGTAAAGCCCAAACGGTTCTTTCCTCTAATTCAAATTACTATTTTGAACACAAGCCACTGATAAATTACCGGGACCTCCATCTGATTCTCGCCATGGCGTATTTTCATACCGGAAATTTGACCAGATCCTATGATCAAATCATAATTCTTGAACCGGCTATATCAATCACTCAAAACGACTCATCTACATGGAAATATAACGATCAATCCTATAATAGTTACGCTGAAACCCTGATGGCAGTAATTGATTATCTTGACGTTCTTTATGGAATGTAATAGATTTAGCACAACGGATTTGACTATTTTATGAAGGAATCAACCGCCCCAAAAGGCACCTGGATTACAACGTATGGAGATATGGTAACACTATTGTTGACCTTCTTCATCCTCATGATCGTAATTCTGAATGAAGCTGAAAGCAATATCTACAAAATGCTGGATATGCTGTTATCCGAAACTGAACAGAAGTTGGATTCTTATGTGGCCGAACAGGCTCTTGATAAAAATATAAATATTCAGCGTACAACTAAAGGTGTTCAGTTGACTGTTAGCGGCGAATATTTTTTCGATATCAATTCCGCTCAAATTACCGCGGCGTTGCGGCCCCTTCTCGATCATATCGGCCATACTATCCAGCAATCAAGATTGCTTGGCGTTAGAGGCGATCCTGAATTGAAAGGATTCCATGACGCGTTACGAAAAAGTAACCATCATCTAAATGTGGAAATCCGTGTCGAAGGCCATACGGACAACTGGACGATCCGTGGCGGCCGCTACGCCAGCAACTGGGAACTCAGTTCTGCCCGGGCGTTAGAGGTAGTCAAATACCTGAGTGCGGTATCCGGAGTTGAAGAAGGAAAATTTTCAGCCTTGGGATATGGAGAATTTCGCCCGATCACCAGCAATGAAACCCCGGAAGGTCGCTCAAAAAACCGGCGGGTTGAAATCTTCATCGATGCCGATATCACCCCGATAAACGGTAATTAATAGTTGGCACTAAAAACAACAACCTTTCTCATTTTTCCCACACTCATCGTCCTGGCAATAGCAACTAATTTCATTCAATAATGGTTTTTCATTAAAAACACTGTTTTGAATGGTTTCATTTCACTCCTTACTTAAGTTTCGCACCCTGTTAAATATTTGTAAAACAGAGACATAGCGATCAGAAAACAGTTTGAAAAATGCTCCTAACTGGTTAAATTACAGTTAGTTAAAAACACATTTCCAGAAAGGAGCATTTTCAATGATTAACGACACAAATTTAGTCCATATTGAAGAAATCGCCAAAACAATTATAGGTAAAAAGGACAAAATTGCCGATACCTTATTCACTATATTAAAGCAATTCAAGTTGGGGACACTTGCGGCACGGAGTGGTATCTCAAAACAACAGGGGTTTAAGGCGGGACACATTCTGAATTTGCTTATTTTATTTCCCTTTTTTTCCATTACGAGTGTCAGATCTTTTTATCATAGTGGTTTCAGCCGTATGACTCAGGCTCACAAGGATGTATTATTTCGATTGAAGAACAACCCCTTTTACAACTGGCGCAAACTACTGTATATGGTTGCCCAGCGGTTCAAGGCATTATCGCAAGAGAAGCGCCGTGAATATTACAAAGAAACAACTACCTGTTTAATCCTTGATGATACCATTCAGCCGAAAAAAGGGAAACGCTTGGAAGCCATTGGAAAAGTATTTGACCATGTGCTTCACAAGTACCTATTGGGAATGAAGGGATTATTCTTGTGTTATTGGGATGGGATAAGCACTATTCCATTGGATTTTTCGTTCCACAATGAAAAAGGAAAGAACCAAAAACGCCCTTATGGATTTAGTAAGCGCGAATTACAAGCCCGCTATCGCAAGGCAAGACCCAGGGAGAGTTGTGGATATAAGCGTTTCCGGGAGTTGAAGAAGAGCAAAATAGAAAATGGACTGGCAATGATAAAACGAGCTTTGCGTTTTGGTTTTATGTCCCAATATGTGTTAACAGATAGCTGGTTTTCTACAAAAGAGTTCATCCGGAAGATTCGATCTTTCCGAAATGGAAGCATTGATTTTTTAGGACAAATGAGATTATTACTGTGGCAATTAAAAACAGTTAAATATTTCTCTTTAATTTGACTATAAAACAGGGAAAAACAAAACTTGAAATATCGAAAAGACCGAAGCCGAGGAGTGAAGAGCAATTAAAGAGCTTATTGAAAAGTCATATGTGCAGAACCCAACGGAATAAAGAAAAAATACAGAACTTTTTTAACCATCCAAAAGTACTATATGTTAACGCTATTTAATTGCCGGAGTAATAGATAAGAGAAAATATTTGTATCATGGGTTTGAGTATACGGGAAAAGAACTGAGACATCATTTGAAAGGAAGAATGAAACGCTCAAAGGCACACAAGGCATATTATATCGAAGTGGTCGTCTTCTATGCTGGAGCGGGGGAGATTAAACTGTTCTTCAGCCGCTTTTCAAAAAGAAGCAAATGGCATTTATTAGTGACGACGGATTTGACATTAAGCTATAATAAAGCGTTGAAACTTTACAATAATCGTTGGACGATAGAGGTGATGTTTAAAGAATTAAAACAATATTTGAATTTCGGGAAGTGCCAATCCAACGATTTTGACGCCCAGATAGCCGATACGACCATCAGTTTAATTACATACACCATTTTAAGCTTGCATAAACAAGTAGTTGAATACATACCCCTGGGGCAGGTGTTCAGGAAATGGAAAGATCAACTGTTGGAATCTACATTGGCTGAACGCCTGTGGCGACTGTTTGTGGGATTAATCCTCTCTTTCATACAAATCTTTGAATTGGATATGGGGATTGAAGAATTATTAAAGAAAATATTTCAGACTCAACAGGGAAATCAAATCATCAAACAGTTGTTAATCGGACAATCTGTAGAGCCATTGTTAGAGAGATATTAAAGGGTGCGAAACTTAAGTAATTTTATAACTTTGATGGTAATGTGAAAAGTGTAATATTTAATTGGTTTATTTGAGGTTTTCTCCTTTGCAAAAAGCAGTCCAGACTGAAACCCAGTATTTGACCGAAAAATCCCTGAATTTTTCCATAAAGGATGGGTTGTTCTGGTCAATTATGGCCGGTTTTGGCGATTCCTATCTGCCGGCATTTGCTGTGTTTCTGAAAGCGACGACTCAGCAAATGGGGATGCTGACAGCTCTGCCGCAGTTTATGGCGGCACTGATTCAACTGTTTTCCGTACGGTTATCCCATCTGTTCAAATCACCCAAGAGAGCGGTGCTGATTTCCGTCTTTCTGCAAGCCAGTATGTGGCTGGTGATTACCGTTATTACTTATCTGACCCGAAATGTCTGGATTCTGATTTTTCTGGTGATGCTTTACCAGAGCTTCGGCACTTTACCCGGACCGATCTGGTTTGCCTGGATGGGGAACCTGGTACCCGAGGAAAAGCGCGGTCGTTATTTTGGTAAGCGTAACCGAATCTCGGGATTCTTTTCATTTTTATCGGTGATTGTTGCGGGGATAATTCTGAACCATATATCGAAAACCAACCCCATTCTGGCTTTCGGAACTATCTTCATTGTAGCCTTCACAAGCCGGATGATTTCGCTCTATTACCTGTTGCGCCAGCATGAACCACCGACGCCCCGATTTTTGGAAAACAACCTGCGCCTCATTGATTTTATCCGGAATATCCGAAGCAGCAATTTTGGGCTTTTTACGCTATTTCTTTCTTTGTTAAATTTCACCGTTTTTATAGCCAGTCCACTGATGAGTCTGTATTGGTTGAGATATCTTCATTTCACGTATCTGCAATATATGGCCGTCGTCAGCTCGGCCTCGATTACCAGCTTTGTGACAATGACCTCCTGGGGACGACATTCCGACCACTACGGTAACAAAACCATCATGGAAGTAGCCGGATATTTAATCGCAATATTGCCCCTGTTCTGGTTTCTGATTCGCTTTTTGCCCGTTTTTATAATATTTCCCCTGGCTGTTATTGTTCAGATTTTGGCGGGATTCGCCTGGGCGGGCTTTAATCTGTCATCTTCCAATTTTATTTATGATACAACAGAGCCAAAAAAACGAATGCAAATGTTTTCATATTTCAATTTTCTGAAGGGCATCGCGGTTTTTATGGGAGGAACTCTGGGTGGATACCTGGCTTCCTTTGAACCTGTCGCGGCAACGGCCGCGGTTTCATTCTTCAATCCCACCGGAATTATGCTGGTGTTACTTGTATCGGCAGTCAGTCGATTGGCAATTATGAGTCTCTTTCTGCCCAAAATATTGGAGGTCAGGGAAACGATTCCTCCCCGGCCGCATTTCCTGTATTTTGTAACGGTTATGCCATTCAAAGGACTGGTTTATGAACTGGTTACGGGGGTCAATCGTACGCTGGTCCGGAGAAACCGAAAGTCAGTTTCGTAACGTATCCTGTTTTGTATTAACGACAGAATCCGTTTTAGTGATTATTCAAGTGCTTGTTCAACATTAAAAAACCCAAACTCACGGAAGTGCCGGTAATTCCGGCGGAATTTAATTAAACCGTGGATCAGCGGCATTTCGAACAGCATAATCATGATCGCGTTAATGCCTAGAAGAATCCCAATTCGATCCCTGGCAAACCGGAATAGGAGGCTGTATAATAATTCCAGATGCGGTCAAGCAAAAATCCCTCTCAGTCGGGTATTTGAGTGAAAATATACACAGAACCAAGATGTTGTCAATATAATTAACGAAGGTAAAATCAGAAAACTGTACAACATTTAGGATAAATTGTTGTATTTTATGTGTTGTATAAAAATGAGTTACAAAAACAGATGAGGATATAATGAAAGGATATTTTACCTTTGTACTACACAGTCATTTACCCTATGTGATTAATCACGGTGAATGGCCCCATGGGATGGACTGGCTCTATGAAGCGGCGGCGGAAACCTATTTACCATTACTGAAAGAATTCGACGCGCTGGTTGCGGAAGGAATCAGCCCGAAAGTCACGTTTGGCATTACACCGATATTGGCCGAGCAGCTGGCCGCGGAAAAATTCAAATACGGTTTAATTAGTTATCTGGATCAAAAGATTGAAGCCGCCAAAGAAAACAAACTGGAGTTTGCCAAACTGAAAAATGAACATCTGGAACAGGTGGCACAGTTTTGGGTGAACTATTATACTAATGCGAAAACTCAGTTCACTGAGGTTTATGGACAAAATATATTAGCCGGTTTCCGGAAACTTCAGGATGATAATCACCTGGAAATCATTACCTGCGCGGCGACCCATGGCTATTTTCCCCTACTAGGTTCTGATGAGGCCATTGACGCCCAGGTTCGGGTGGGAAAAGAAACCTATCAACGCCATTTCGGCCGGGCCCCAAGAGGCATGTGGCTGCCGGAATGTGCCTATCGTCCCAGCTACGAGTGGACTTCACCAGTCCCAGAATATTCGAAAAAATTCCTCCGCAAGGGTGTTGAAGAATTCCTGTACAAATATGATATCCAGTATTTTATTGTCGATAAACACCTGATTATGGGTGGCGAAGGCAAGGGTGTTTATATCGATCGTTTTTCATCGCTGAAACAGCTCTGGAGCCAGTTTGAGAAAAGCTGGAAGCCCAATGAAGAGATTAAGGAACGTTCGATCTTCGAGAATTATCTGGTAAGCTCTACCGGAACGAGCCGGGCGGCGGTGGCTTATGGACGTCACGAAGAATCTGCGTTGCAGGTCTGGAGCGGCGAATACGGTTATCCCGGAGACGGACGCTACCTGGATTTCCATAAGAAGCATTTTCCAGGTGGGCACCGCTTCTGGAAAGTCACCAGCGCCAAAGCCGATCTGGCAGACAAGCAGGAATATTTTCCTGAAGCCGTTGAGGAGTCTCTGGAAAACCAGGCGTCCCATTTTGCCGGATTGATTCACTCCTATATTGAGAAAAATTATGACGAGACTGGCAATATTGGCATGTTAACAGCTCCGTTTGATACCGAGCTCTTTGGGCACTGGTGGTTTGAAGGGCCGCGCTGGCTGGGTAAAGTCTTGCGGAAACTGAATACGAATACTGATGTCAGGACAGTAAGTCTCGGTGAACATCTCAGCGCAAATCCGCCGAAGGTTTCAGTGTCCCTGCCGGAAGGCTCCTGGGGACAGGGCGGGTTTCATTATATCTGGCTGAATGAATGGACTCAGTGGACCTGGAAACATATTTATGCCGCCGAAGACCGGATGACCGTGCTGGCCGATAAATACAAAGATAGCGATGATAAGATCGTAAAACGGATTCTGAATATTATGGCCCGTCAACTGCTGTTGCTGGAAAGTTCGGACTGGCAGTTCCTGATCAGTACCTGGAGCGCCCGGGACTATGCGGAAGAACGGATTGCGGTGCATGATGAGCGGATTAAAAACATCAACAAAATTCTGAATACTTACCTGGCGGACGGAACATTAGCGGAAGGCGCTGATGATTATCTGCGACGGATTCAGACCGATGACGATGTGTTTCCGACACTGGATTTCACATACTGGTGTACCTTAACAAAATAAAGATTCAAAAAAGATAGACTCATGAGAATTGCCTTTGTTTCGGCAGAAGTTTACCCTTTTTCCAAAGTTGGCGGACTGGGCGATGTGGCCGGCGCGTTGCCTCTGGAACTTGCCGAATTGGGTGTTGAAATCATGGTAATCACACCGCGTTATGGGTCGATTGACCATTCGGATTTCGGTATTCAGGACAGTCCCTATCGATTTACCGTAAAACTTGGTAATGAGGCAATTGATTGCGGACTATCCCGCTGGCAATCCCCTCAACATCCGAATGTCCGGGTTTATTTTATCGAGAATGAACGCTATTTTGGATCGCGGGGAGTGTACACTGACCGTAAGGGAACTCCCTGTGACGATAATGCCCAACGCTTTCTGCTTTTATCCAAAGCAGCTCTGGAAATATGTAAAGTCATGAATTGGATTCCTGATATTATTCACTGTAATGACAATCATTGCGCCCTGATTTCGGTTTATCTGAAAAACAAACCGTCGGAGTACCCGCTTTTTCAGAACACAAAAACACTGCTGACCCTGCACAATATAGCCTACCAGGGAACTGTAAGTATGGACCGACGCGGTATCTACGATTTGCCGGACAATCTGTTTTATCCAACCGTACCAATGGAATGGTATGGCCGGATAAATCCGTTAAAAGCCGGAATTCTGTTTGCTGATGCAATAAACACCGTTAGTCCGACTCATGCCAGAGAGATCGCGGAAGATGAACAATTCAGCGCCGGCCTCAAAGGCGTTATCGCTGCTACCGGAAAACCGGTTCATGGAATCCTTAATGGCGTGGATTACTCGAAATGGAGTCCGCAAAGGGATATTTATATTGCCAAACCCTATTCTGTCAGGACAGTTTCTGAAAAAAAGTTCAATAAAATCGCATTGCTGAATGATACCGGGATCGACCCGGCGATGGTTGATAAACCGCTGATCGGCATGGTGACAAGGCTGGTGGAGCAGAAAGGTATCCCGCTCCTGATCGAAGGGCTAGAAAGGATGCTGGCGCTGGATCTGGCAATAATAATCCTGGGCAGCGGGGAGCCTGACTATGAACGGTCGCTGTCCGCATTCGCCGAACGTTTTCCCGGTCGCCTGAAAATTGATTTTGGGTATAATAATCCTCTCTCCCACAAAATCATGGCCGGTTGTGATATGTTCCTGATGCCATCACGGTTTGAACCCTGTGGTATCACGCAGATGGCTGCCCTGAAATACGGAACAGCGCCGGTGGTGCATCAGACTGGCGGGCTGGCCGACACGGTGATTCAGTGGAACGGCCAAACAGGCAATGGGTTTGTATTTGAAGAGTATGCGGTAGATGATCTGATAAAATCTGTCCGGAGTGCCATATCCGTTTATTATGATAAATACAAATGGCGGCAGATTATGCTGAACGGAATGGCTACGGATTTTTCCTGGCAGCAATCGGCGAAGCAATATATTGAATTGTATCATTCGCTGTTATAAGTGTTTTGAAATTTTTCGTAGAGACGTTGCACGCAACGTCTCAAAAAGTAAATCGCAGTTTAAATTAATGAGTTAATATGAATTTTAAAGACCAGTGTGTTCTCGTGACCGGCGCATCCCGGGGTATCGGCCGGGCAGTGGCCATCGCATTTGCGAAACAGGGCGCCCGGGTGGCGGTTCATTTTCATCATAATCATGCAGCCGCGGAACAGACCCTTCGGCAATTGGACGGAAGCGGCCATTTTAGTATTCAGGCCGATGTCTCAAAGCCTGAAGACATTGAAAAACTGGTAAAAACAACACTGGAAAAATTGGGCCGTATCGATATTCTGGTGAATAACGCTGGTATTTTTGAATACCATCCGCTGGCGGACATGAATTATACCGAATGGCAAAACGCCTGGAAGCAGACCATCGATACCAACCTGATCGGGCCGGCGAATCTTAGTTTCCTGGTGGCCCGGCAAATGATCGAACAGGGCGGCGGGAAAATTATCAATATCAGTTCCCGGGGGGCGTTTCGCGGCGAACCCGATGCGCCGGCCTATGGCGCCAGCAAAGCGGGACTGAACTCCTTCAGTCAATCGCTGGCTGTGGCCCTGGCCCCGTATAATATCATTGTAACCGCCATTGCGCCCGGCTGGGTGGCTACGGACATGGCTGGCCCGACACTTACTGCCGATGCAAGCGGAACGATTGGTCAGAGTCCGCTCAAACGGACCGCGACACCGGAGGAGATCGCCAATACGGTCCTCTTCCTGGCGTCCGGCGACGCCGATTATATTACCGGCGCGATTGTGGATGTCAACGGGGCGTCTTACCTGCGGAATTAAAATCACAGGCATAAAAAAAAGCCCGGTGCAACACCGGGCTTTTAAACCACTTCGGAAAATCCGTTTTACTGTTTTGCGGTAATGCCAAACTCGACCCAGGTTTCTTTCGGCAGGGTCATCTTAACCAGTTTGTCGATTTCACTGTTTTTGGCTTTCAGACTGGAGAGGGCGGTGTTTACTGCCGCCGTGGCGACTTTCTGTTCCGCTTTCTTAGTTTCCTGCACCGCGTTTTTGGTTTCGGTGTCCGTGATGTCGGTTTCGAGAGTGGTCACGTAGGCTTCGTCCAGCCCCCGGGACGCCAGGTCCGTGAGGTGGGAGCGGATAGCCCCGGCTTTCAACTTGCTCTTGTTTACGGTTTCTGCATACGAACTTGTTCCCATTTTAAACTCCTTTCATGGTTGACCGGAACGGAAATCGCCCGGTGTTTGGTTAACGGAATAGTCAATTCATTGCAGACTCAAATTGGGTAAACATTGCCCCGGCAAGTTGAGAAATATATTAAACCGGCGGGTATTAATTGTGTAATTCATCTTGCGTATGCAATCTTTGGATGTTTAAAGTAATTCATCACACGCTTAGGCATTTTCTGCAGCATCCGCATATGTGACAAAACACCCTTCTTTAAACTCTTTTCAT
>JAHJGX010000188.1 GCA_018824205.1 bacterium | reverse complement strand
CAAGATAAAAAAATATTTGAGAAATACAGCATTGATGAAATTCAGAATTCAATAAAAGGATTTGTGGAAGAAGTTGAGACTATCAAGCCTATGAGGATATTTTTTCATGGTAAAAAATCTGCTGAATGGTTTTTACAATATATAGAAAATGAAAAAATAAGAAAAAAGGGTTATCCGATGACAAAGGATAGAGAAAATGGAAAAATAAGAAAAAAAGGTTATCTGATGACCAGAAGCAGAGAATATGGTAAGCAATCAGATTTAAATTTGGGATATGATATATATATTTTACCAAGTACTTCTGGAGCTGCAAGTAAATATTGGCAATCCAAATATTGGGAACATGCTTGGAAAGATTCATTGATAGATATAAACAAAGCTTTATAAATCAAAATGCACATAACAAATAAGGATTGATACAACGAAACGTTGTCATCAATCCCGGGTTCAGGAAGCCCGGATTTCAGCGACAATACATTATATATAGGGTTTACCCCTTTTTAGAGTTGTGATGTTCCTTTCGTTTTAATTCAATGCTTCAAAGAAGTCACTTCCGGGAAAAGTATTTGCAGACAATTTTAAAATATAAATGATCTATGATGTTGTAACATAAACATCGTTATAGGATAAAAGAGAGAAAATATCCTGAACTTAGTTGTTGATTATCATGTGTATAATACTGTATATTATGATGTGATATTTGGAGAATGAAAATGATTGAGAAACATGCACGAATTAATATAACATTACCTAAGAGTCTGGAAGAGGAACTTACTTCCGTATCAAAAGAATTGAACGATAAAAAAAGCCATATCATTGCTCGTGCTCTGAATTTATACTTCGATGAATTAGATACATTAATCGCGGATAATCGTTATAATAAATACAAAGAAGGTAAATCAAAAACCTATACACTGACTGATTTGGAAAAGGTAATCGGATAGAATATTGTATTCCGTCGAGTTCCTAAAAGAAGCAGTTGAAGAATTAAGCAATATTGATCCGATATGGCAAAAACGTATCCTGAACAAGATAAAAATACTATCTGCTGATCCTAAAAATCTTGCTAATAATATCAAGAAGCTCAAAGGGAAGTATCAGGAATATTACCGATTGCGAGTTGGTGATTATCGTGTCATATATAGCCAGGAAAATGACCGCCTGATTATTTTAATTATCCGTATTGGACATCGAAAAGAAATCTACTAAAGACCTATAACCATCGTAAACTGTTAGAAGTTAAAGAGAAACTTACGCTTGACATATACGTAAACAATATATAATATTGTTACGTAATATATTGGGGGTGAATTATGAATACTAAACTGACATTAAATATCGAAAAGGATTTGATCGAAATCGCTAAAAAATATGCACAAGAAAGTCGTCAGAGTCTTTCTTCGCTTGTTCAAAACTATTTCAAACATCTTACAAGTGATACTAAAATTCAAGATAATATCGATATATCACCAACGGTAAAAAATCTATCTGGAATTATAAGTCTAAATAATGATTATGATTACAAAGAAGACTATAAAAAACATATCAATGAAGAGTATTCCTGATGCAGAAGATATTTATTGATACCGATATCATTCTGGATTTATTAGCAGAACGTCAACCATTTTACGAAAACGCAGCAGCCCTATTTACACTAATTGATCGTGGTAAAATACTGGCGTATACCTCGCCTGTCGTATTCGCAAACCTTCATTACATATTATCTAAACAGCTGTCTAAAAAATATGCAATAGTAAATCTAAAGAAATTAAGAACACTGATAAAAATTGTTCCAGTCGATGATAAAATTATCGATTTAGCGTTAGAATCGGACTTTACAGATTATGAAGATGCGATCCAATATAATGCCGCTATATCTGCCGAAATATCGACACTAATTACACGAAATATCAAAGACTGTAAAAATCCTGTAATTACAGTTTGTTCTCCTGAAGAATATTTGAGAATGTGGTCCTCACAAAATAAAAATTGGGTTCATCAACGATAGGAAGAATAAATAAAAAAGATACAAACGGAACCAGCTTTGCCTCATGGAGGTCTCTTGTGAGACACCTGATCGCACTGCGTCAGCGAATGTCCGGCAGCTCTTCGAGGCAGGCAAGGGTTAGCAGATATGCAGGAAGTAAGTGTGGTTTTAAAAAATGAAAATTATTCGATATATTTGTATTCAAATACGTTAAGCATCGCATGAAAAAAGCAAAAAACATTCGACCAACCATCTCTGCTCAAACCATCCTGATTGTGAGTGTTATTCTTCTGGTCCTTTACACCGGTTTCGCTGTTTTTGAGTATAACCGATCGAAAGAAGACCTGATCTCTATGATGGAGGAAGAGGGCTATATTCTTCTGGACGCCCTCATGATCAGCAGTGAACGCTCAATTCTGGATTACGAGGAAATAGCATTTTCTGAACGGAAAAATGTGGGACCGGGAACATTAATAAAAAAAATCATGCAGCGGAAAGGAATTAATTACATCGTACTTCAGGACGATTATGGCGTGCTGATGGCCAGCGCGAATCTTCCCGAACTTGATCCAATTCTGGTGGACCCGTTTCTCCTGCAAATTTCAATTGAAAAAACAAGGAATTCCAGGCTGTTAGAAACTGACGCCGCGGAAGTTTTTGAAATTGCCGGCTCTTTCTTTTTCCAGGATGAGTATATCGGTATTTTCAGAATCGGCCTGGAGATGGATCAGTATCAACGAATTCTGCGAAATACCCGGGTTCGTTTTATCTTTACGGCGATCATTTTCCTGTTCGTCGGATTAATCGGATTCAGTTTCATGGTCGCGAATCAAAATACCCGGATTTTATCAGAATCCTACCAGCGGGTCAAAACATATACCGGCGAGATTCTGCAAAACCTGTCCCAAAGGGAATCTTCGATAAAGATGCAGTCATCGCTGCTGATCACAACGGCATTATTTCAAGCGGTCTCGGTGGTGTTTGGTGCCAGTGGACATAGCTGTTGGGTCACTTATTGAGACTGGAATCAAAAAGTGTAATGAACTAGGGAACTTTGTGTTTGAACACTATTACGTGACTAATCAGGGTATTCCCGACGAATCAGAAATTAAAGAGATCATCAAAATAATAAAAGAATGATAATTTGTCAGCCGTCAGCTGGTCTGCGGTTTAGAGGTGCAGGGCACGATATTCACCTGGCAATTTTTAATAAATCCCATAATATCAGCGTTGATCTCATGGATCGCCTGTCCCGGAGATAGGCGCGCGACTCTTTTTGATAGGATTTCCTGCCTCGGAGATAGGCGCGCGACTCTTTTTGATAGGATCACCCGTCACGGAGATAGGCGCGCGACTCTTTTTGATAGGATTTCCTACCCCGGAGATAGGCGCGCGACTCTTTTTGACAGGATCACCCGTCACGGAGATAGGCGCGCGACTCTTTTTGATAGGATTTCCTACCCCGGAATATCAGCATTGATTTCACAGATGGCCGCTCTGAACCAGTTTTTTTTGTCACAACACACTGAGTTGCGACGAGAGACAGAAGCACATCAATCCGAAGATACTGAATCCCAATTATTTTTAATTGCCATTACTATTTTCCTTTTGTATTATTCAAACAAATGAATCCAGCGGCTGCCAATGTGAAAAGATTTTGTTCGGAAAGTAAAGTTGTATCTGCTGACTTTTTTATGACGGTGTGGTGATATAGGAGAAATATACGCAATGCGTAAAACATCCCCAAACAGGACAAATCACGCATTGCATATATTCGCACGTTATGTGGCATACTGATCCGTCCTCACATGAGGTATAAATTATTCATATAAATAAAGGAGGAGGAAATAAATTTAATCAGTTGCCCCGCACATCCAGGCCCCAGTTCATTTTCGAACGCAGGGTCTTAAAAAATGTGTCCCCCTTAAAACGTACGATTTTCAGTGAAAAATCGGCTTTATTAATTGTGATCGTATCCGCTTTTCCCAGCGGTACTCGATTTTGACCATCAATAATCAATGAAACATCACTGTTCAGTTCGGTACAATCGATCCGGATCATCTGATTATCCGATAAGATCACCGGGCGGGCGGACAGACTATGAGGACAAATCGGTGTGATAGCGATGACATTGATATGAGGAGAAATGATCGGTCCGCCGGCAGACAACGAATAAGCTGTCGATCCTGTCGGCGTCGCGATGATCAGGCCGTCAGACCGATAGGTATTGAAATAATCGTCATCCACATAAGTTCGGATTTTTATCATTGTTAATACGTGCCCTTTGTCAATAACAAAATCGTTGAATGCGAAATAGGTTTCCCGGTGATCAGTGAAGGACACATCCGCATTTAGGACACTGCGCTCTTCCACTTTATAATCACCGACCAAAAATGCCGTTATCCGCTCCCTGTAATTTTCCATAGAAATATCGGACAGAAAACCCAGACCACCGAGGTGAATTCCGAGTACGGGTTTGCCGGTTTTCGCCATCAAGCGTGATGCTCCGAGAAAGGAACCGTCACCACCGATGCTGAACATGGCATCGACCAACTCCGGGATTCTTTCAACCGAAACATACTCGACCAAAGGATCCCCGATCTGAATATAGTTGTTGGCAAATTCAGGTATCAGCACCTGCTGTTTTTTTGAAATCAGAAAGGAAACGATTTCAGGTAATGACTTTGATATGGTTTTATACTGCGGATGAAGATGGAGACCGATTTTCATTTGTAATTACTCCTGAATATCCTCTTCAATATAGTCTCCGCCACCTTTTGCAACAAGGACTTTTACACGTTTTTCCAGCGTGTTCAACTGCTTCTGGCAATCTTCAGAAAGTGCCATGGCTTCTTCAAACAAACCGATCGATTTCTCCAGATCGACTTCACCGGACTCAAGCTCACTCAGAATTTCATCCAACCTTTTAAAAGAATCTTCCAATGATAGACCTTTCTTTGGCATTAGTATCTCCTCTAAGGTTCCTGTTTATTTACCGATTTGACTTCAGCTTTATAGCGACCGTCAAATACTTCAACAGTAATCTTGTTACCTTTTATAACTTCGCTGACCGACCGAACCACCTTATTCCCGGATTCGGTATATACGATTGAAAAACCGCGCTTTAATATCTCTTTGGGATTCAATGCATGAATGGTGCTGCGATAATCATTCAGACGCAATTTTGTCTGATTAATTTTTTGAGCGACTGAATTTCGTAACCGTTTCTTTAACTCTGCCAGGATACGAATGTTATCAGCAACGATTTTTTCAGGATTAAACCGGACTATTCCTGAATACAGATTATCCAGAAATTGCATTTTCTGTGAAATTATATGGCTGATAAGTTGTGCGGACCTTTTCCGGTACTGGACAAGTTTTTGTTCCAGGGCATTCCTTTCAGGAACGGCCAACTCGGCCGCCGCCGATGGTGTCGGCGCCCGGAAATCCGCCACAAAATCAGAAAGTGTGAAATCAACCTCATGCCCAACAGCGCTGATTATAGGCAATTCCGAAGCCGCCACTGCCCTGACCAGTTTTTCCTCATTAAAAGCCCAAAGATCCTCAATGGAACCGCCTCCGCGACCAAGGATGATGAAATCCACATTTTTTAATTGATTGAAAGTCTGAATACCCTCAATGATAGTATCTGCAGCCTTTTCTCCCTGCACTTGAGCCGGAAAAATTACCAGTTGTACGGCTGGATTTCGTCGTCCGCTAACCTCGATAATATCCCGGACAGCTGCCCCGGTAATGCTGGTAATAACGCCAATCCGTTTTGGAAACGCCGGTATCGGTTTCTTCTGTTCAGGATCAAAAAGTCCTTCCTGACTTAGTTTATTTTTCAGCGCTTCAAAAGCCATAAAGAGACTGCCCATACCGGCTGCCCGTATTTCTTTGACGTTAATCTGATACTGGGATTGAGCAGAATATGCCAGAATATCACCACGCACGATAACCCGCATTCCCGGTGCCAGATGAAACAGGATTGAACCGGCAACATTTCGCCACATGACGCAGTTGATTAAGGCATTTTCATCTTTCAGAGAAAAATAAATGTGCCCGACTCTGCTGATCGAATAATTTGAGATTTCACCTTCGACCCAAACCGGTGGGATGAACTGTTCGATGACCCGCTTAATCTCGCGGGAAATCTCGGAAACGCTGTATATTTTATCTTCCATTAAAAAAAAGTGGTGACGACCAGACCGCCCTCACCACTCCCCAAAAATCATGTATAGCGTAAAACTTATCTTATTTTCTTTTTGTGACGATCTCTTCTTAGACGTTTTTTCCGTTTATGAGTCGCTATCTTTCTTCTTTTTCTTTTCTTCCCACAGGGCATGCTGAAAATCTCCTTAATCGAAACTAATTATAAATTTGTATTGTATCGCTGATTAATGCTGTCTTTTAAAATTTTTGATGGTTTGAACACCGGTACGATTCTTTCAGGCAGGTATATCTCTTCACCGGTCCCCGGATTACGGGCTTTCTTTGGTTTGCGCAGCTTTAGACTGAAACTGCCGAAGCCTCTGAATTCAACTCGTTCTCCCCGCTGGAGTGAATCGGTAATCGTTGCCAGAAAGCCGTCAATCACTGCTTCCGTATCAACTTTGGTCAATCCGGTTGCGTGAGACACAACGTCAACAATATCAGCTTTAGTCATGGTCATACCTCCTTATCTCCATAGATAATTCAGATTAGGAATTGACACAAACAATGAAAATACTTCTTCAATATCAGTAAAAAGTAAATCAAGCAGCGTCATTGTTTGCTTCTGCGAGAATACCAGTTTCGGCCGTCCGTCGATTCCCGCCATCTCTCCTATTATGAGAACAGCATCTTCAAATGTTCCCAGTGTATCAATTAGCCCATACTCCAATGCCTGCGAACCAGTAAATATACGTCCGTCAGAAATTTTTAACAATTCCTTTTTATCAATTTTCCTTTCAGTTTCAATCGTATTAACAAACTGATTATAAATGTCTTGAACCACAGTTTCCAAATAAGCTTCGTCTCTACCGGTAAATTCACGATAGGGAGAACCGACATCTTTATACTCACCGCTTTTTACAGACTGCATTGTTACACCGATTTTTTCCATTAGTTCAACCGCCACCGGAAAATCAATGATCACGCCAATACTGCCCGTCACGCTGGCGGGATTTGCGATGATCTTTGAGGCACCCAAAGCTACATAATAACCGCCGGAAGCACCTACTGATGCAATGGAAGCCACAACCGGTATTCCCGATTCCCGCACCCGTTTGACTTCGGTATATAATTCCTGAAATGCTGCAGAACCTCCGCCCGGAGAATCAATTCTGATAATCATGCCTTTTATCGATGGATTCAATCTGAGTTTATTGATCCGGTCAGCTATCTTTTCAGCAGATACAATCATGCCCTTAATATCAATTACGGCCACATTTCCCCGGGAATGTCCTGTAGAGGACTTCATGGACCAGTTAATATTAATAAACAGTCCAATCACTACAAGTCCGATGATAATCAGAATAATAGTGGATAACAGGCGGTCTGATTTTTTCAAAATGGATTAACTTCCGGCAGATTTGTAGATGACAATTTTCTGCCCTGGATAAATGAACCGACTCCCGTATAAGTTGTTCCAGGCGCGTAAATTACCAAGACCGACTTTATATGCATCGGCAATTTCACCCAACGTTTCACCTTTTTTGACAACATGGATAATTTTTGTCTTACCGGAAGGAGTGGAAGAGTATTGAGTTGCTTGCGTTTTCTTGACCGGAATTTTCAGTCGCTGTCCCGGGTATATAAATCGTTTCCCATACAGATTATTAAGAGATCGGATTTTACTGACGCTGACGCCATATTTTTCACCGATTTCGCTGAGTGTTTCACCTTTTTTTACAGAATGGGTAGCGATATCCTGATCCGATGAAACTGTTGCAGCAGCATAATACTCACTGGTCGGAATCTTTAATACCTGTCCGACTTTCAGCTGGTTTTTATTGCGAATATTATTTGCTGAAATTAATGCGGATACACTGGTGCCATATTTACGGGCAATATAGGACAGGGTCTGTCCTCGCTGTACAGTATGAGTCGTCCACTGCGGTTTGACTTCCACGTCCGGCAATTCCGCTAATTTCTCAACCAATCCCGCACCTTTACCCACGGGGACCCGCAGAATATAATTATCAGTTTCCGGCGGTGTCATCCAGCGCCTTAATTCAGGATTGTTTTGTTTCAGAATAGTCGAAGATACTCCGCTGACCCGGGCAATATCTTCAAATTCATAACATCTGTCAATGGTAACTTCATCCCATTTCCAGGTTTCCTCTGTGCTATTTTTAAAGCCATATTTCTCAGGATTCAATGCAATTGTCATTCCCGCCATCATTGTGGGGATATAGTTCCGTGTCTCCCTGGGCAATGATCGTAACTTCCAGTAATCTCGGGTTCCTTCCCGCCGGATAGCTCGCCAGACACGCATTTCTCCGGTATTATACGCAGCCAGAGCCAAGAACCAATCATCGAATTCATCATGGAGTTTTTTAAGGTATTTTGCAGCTGCATAAGTGGATTTGATCGGATCTCGTCGTTCATCGATCCACCAGTTCCGCTTCAATCCGAATATCGCTCCGGTTGAAGCAATGAATTGCCATGGACCGGATGCATGAGCATAGGAATAAGCTACGGGATTAAATCCACTTTCGATCAATGCCAGATAAAAGATTTCTTCAGGTAAGCCAAATTCCTTTAATATCGGAACCATATGCTCTTTGTAGAGACCGGCATTATTAAGCCACTGTTGAAAGCGCTCGTGTTCCCGGTTTTGGAAATAATCAATGATGCGGACAATCTGTTTTGAACTTACCAGTGGAAAATGTCCTGGCCGGTCATCTACAATAATCAATGTATCATGGCCAAGAGCAACGGTGTCAATAACAGATTTCATGAGTTCGTCTCTGACTGAGGCAATACCATAGGTTCCTGAATCACCGTTCAAATAGCTAAAGCTCTGCTGAAAATCGGATGTAATTTTTTCATAAAAACGACTGAAGTCATCCTCCTGCAATAATGTCAATGTATCCAGCCCACTGATTTCAGCCATGATTTCAAAACTGCGATCAAAGCAATATTTCACTTCGGAACTATCATTAAAATGGGCGGCAATCAATGCATCCACATAGAAGGATTTTGCTTCTGCAAACATCAGGTCGAATAGTTCCGGTCTGCTGTTATCAAGATCATCCCTGTTCTCATACACAGTAACAGCCGTGGAATCGACCGTTTCAGAATAAATTGCACTGCAATTAAAAATTAGAATTAATGTAAATATTACGTGTATATATTTTTTAATAATCATGGTCTCTCTCTTTAGTAAATCAGAATTTTCAGGCGAAAACTTATGCCTATCGTTCCATAATATCAAGGTGTTTATTCGGATTCAGATAATATCTTTCCAATTATACCGGTTGTGGATTTTCCTCTAACTAACGGAATGACCTTGACATCCGGGATAAAATCATGCCCTACGATTTCATCGATCTGATAATCTCCCCCCTTTACAAGCACCTCCGGTTGGAGTTGCCGGAGTATCTCATAGGGAGTTTCTTCATCAAAAAGGACCACATAATCAACCGCTTCCAAAGCTGCTAACAAGCGTGCCCGGTCAGTCTCCGGGAAAATGGGACGATTCCGCCCTTTAATTTTTTTAACTGACAAATCTGAATTTAATCCAACAACCAGGTAATCGCCAAAGGACTTCGCTTTCTCCAACAGTTCAATATGGCCGGCATGTAAAATATCAAAACATCCGTTTGTAAAGACAATTCGCTTTTTTTCTTTCCGAATCTTCGCAACAATCTGTACTAATTTCGTCCGTGATACCAGTTTATTACTTGTCTGCATAATCCTCCAACGGGCATAATTTACATAATTCAAGGTCACAAAAACTGTGATGAAGTTCAATTGCTCCCTGCACCAGATAATTCCTCGAAAAAAACCGATCTGCCAGATTGAATCCGGATTTCCATCGATATATAGCAGACGGAATCTCCCCCCGCGGTATTTTTCGACTTAATGATATGACGTTGTCCATTATTTCACCATTATTCTGGAGTGAGGCCACGGCCCAGCTGAAGGGCAGAAAAAGATTACTGATCATATCCATAATCCGACCCGAACCTAAAAGGACATTCCCGCCAGTGTTCATAAGCAGCGGGTGATTTTTCCACATTCCGGCCGGTTGTTGAAAATAATCTCTCACCCAGTTAATAATCGATTTTGAATCGGTGTGAGTGCAAACCAGATTTGACCACAGCTGCGCCGGTTCACCGGGATAAAATTTGTGGATTATCTGTGCCAGAGCGATTAGCCGGCGGCTGGGAAAATTGGCTGGTCGAATCCCGGCAAAGTGCCATTTCAATTGCATCACCGGTAAGTCATAATGATGACTTAATTGTGCCCACTTTTGTTTTATACCTTGAAAATATTCGGTATCAGCTCGCATATATTTCGCATAGGGTTCGCTGATAAAACCGGCAATTCCTAATAATATTGCTTCCAAAGTTGTTATTCGGTCAGATGCATCAGTTTGGTCGAGAATCTTATATAATTTTGACAACGGAATCTGATCCCCAAGACGTTTAAAAGATTCCCTGTTCTGGCTGTATCCCAGACCATCCAGAATCAGCCGATAAAACGTATGGTTCGCGGAATTATGGATAATTTCTTTTTTAATAGAAAGTCCCTTTCGTTGAAACCGCACATCAGCAAATTTTGCCAAAACGGTTCCGCAGTCCATCTCATCTATACCTGACCAGGAAGAACATTTGGCGGAAACGTGGTCCGGTTCGCTTCCTGACGGCATAATAAAGACCGGAACTGTCTGATTTGCCTGGGTCCGAACCACCTGTTCAGAAGAATTGTCAACGACCACATGCAGAACAACCATATTATAGGCGGGATCTTCATGATGCCGATGAGTGTACCAATCATTGTTATTGATATGAATTTCGACATCACCGGTATGGAGTTTCCCATTAATGAACACTTGTGCATCTTTAAAATCCGGCCCTTCATATACATTTCTTTTTCCGGGATCAATAACACTAAGAGTTTCACCGGCAACGGTAAAAAGATTCATCTGTGAGAAATTTTGGAAAAACCAGGTTTTATATAATGATTTTTCCTGCAGATTATACGGACTACTCTTTTCAGACACAGTGTGTACAAGACAGTTAATCACGCTGATATTAACCTTTTCTGTTCATATTCCTTTTTCAATGCAACCATCGAATTCCGAACATTTTTAATACACTCATCGATATCTTTGAATTGATTTGTATAGACAGGCTTGCCGATATGTACTGTTACTACTCCGGGAATAACTGTTAGTGTTTTATTAGGAATACAATGACGGGCGCCCATGATCGTAACCGGAACAATAGGCAGGTTATGGGATTGGGCCAAACGAAATGCACCTTTTTTAAAGGGAGCAATTTCCCCGGTGTGGCTGCGTGTTCCTTCCGGACTGACAATTATTGAGATTTTCTTTTTAACCAGTTTTGCAGATACTCTTTCAATCGATTTTATCGCTTTTTGCCGGTCTTTCCGGTCAATCGGAATATGATTGCTAATTCTCATCAGCCATCCGAAGAACGGAACCCGAAACAGCTCCTGTTTTGCCATAAATCGAACCGGTTTTCTGGTTGCCGCGACCGCTATGGGAATATCCAGAGCGCTTTCATGATTAATCAGAATAATACAGGGATTTACTGCTGACAAATCTTCGCCGCCGATGACTTTAAATTTGACACCGACAATAGCCAAGACAAATCTGGACCAGATGATCAAGCCCAAACTATGTAACGGTAAAAATATCAAATTCACAACAACACTAAGCGCTGTAATAATAATGACAGATGAAATACTGATAATGCTTCGGATCATGTTTTTTTTATACGCTTCAACCAATCAGTTTTCGGATCCGATCTGAAACCGGGTAGGCATCAATCAAATCGGCAACTTCCATTTCTGACAGGGGTTTGATGGTGCCGATAGTCCGGCTTATCGATATTATTTTAAAGATATGTTCAACACGTTCGATTTTATAATAAGCATCCCATAGATCCGAACCGAGGGCGACAATTCCATGTCTTTCCAACAATAGTGCATCGGCATCTTGTGCATACTGGGCCACGATGTCGGCGAATGCCTGGGTTGAAGGCGTTCTGTAGGGAACCAGAGGTATCTTTCCAAGAGTGACAATCACTTCCGGAAAGAGCATCTCCTCCATCCCCAAACCGAGCATCGCAAACGCTGTTGCATAAGGTGAATGGACATGAACCACCGCCCGAACATCCACGCGAGATTTATAGATTGCACGATGCATTTTAAATTCTGATGATGGTTCCAGACTGCCTTCAAATCGTTCTCCATTAACCAGGATAAGTTTTTCAGGTTTCAAGTCACCCTTCGATACACCTGTAGGAGTAATGATAAAAGATTCTTTGCTTGTCCTGACGCTGATATTGCCATCATTGGCTGCCACAAAGCCCTGCTGGTGAATTTTTTCACCAACACTGCAGATTTCATGGTAGGGATTGCCTCTCATGATGACTGGGATTTAATTTGTTTAAAACCGGTGTAAGGCTGGAGTATCTCGGGAATCGTAATAGTCCCTTCATCGGTCTGATAGGTTTCCAGAAAGGCGATCATCAAACGGGGAGTTGCTACTCCCGAACCATTCAAGGTATGAACGTATGAAACCTTTCCATCCAAGGCGCGACGATAGCGGATATTCGCCCGGCGTGCCTGAAAATCTTCAAAATTGCTGACACTGGACACCTCAAAATATTTTAGTGAACCGGGCGCCCAGATTTCGATATCATAGCATTTGGCTGCAGCAAAACTCAAATCACCCGAACAAAGCGAAACTATTCGGTAATGCAGGTTCAAGGCCTGTAAAACATCTTCGGCATTCTGCAGTAATTCTTCATGAGCCTCATAGGAGTTCTCAGGTTGGGTAAATCGTACCATTTCTACTTTATTAAACTGATGCACCCGGGAAAGGCCACGAGTATCCTTTCCGTAAGAACCGGCTTCACGTCGAAAACAAGCCGAATAGGCCGCATAATGTATTGGTAGTTGGTTTTCAAGGATGATTTCATCCCGGTGAATATTCGTTACCGGCACTTCCGCGGTTGGAATCAGAAACAGATCATCGGTATTGTCGCGATACATATCATCTTCCAGTTTCGGCAATTGACCCGTTCCAAACGCCGATTCACGATTGACCATAAAGGGTGGAAATATTTCCTGGTATCCATGCTTTTCAGTATGCATATCCAGCATAAAATTAATGAAGGCCCGTTCGAGCCTGGCTCCTGCTGCTTTATAAATAGGAAAACCGCTGCCGCTGACTTTGGCGCCCCGGTAAAAATCAAGAATTCCCAGGTTCTCAGCCAGATCCAGATGATCCTTTAACAGATAATCGTATTGCGGTTTTTTACCCCACTCCCTGACAAATTCATTCTCTTCTGCCGTCCGCCCAACTTTAACTGACTCATGCGGCATATTCGGCAAGGTGATCATAATACTGTTCAACTGTTCATCGATAGATCCGATCTCGTCATCCAGGTCTTTAATTTTCTCTCCGACCTTCTTCATTTCACTGATTTTATCGTCGGCAGTCTGATTAATTTTTTTCAGTTGTGCGATTTCAGCAGATACGCGGTTGCGGATCCCTTTCAATTCATCGCTTTGCGAAACGATACTACGTCGTTGCTGATCGAGTTCCAATAGTACTTCGATCTTGTCACCGCTATTTTTTGCCTGTAAACCTTTTTTAAAAAACTCCGGATTCTGTCGAATCTGCTTAATGTCTAACATTCAGTCTCCAATTTGCTAAAAAACTCAAACACATCGTTTCATGTCTGATAAATTAAAGAATATTTTGAATTAATTGTAGTGATAAAATGGCCTGAGCTGGCCATTTTTGTCTCAGTTATAAGCCGATTTATGCTTTTTTCGCAAACCTACAATAAGAGTCTGCACAATGATTTTCAGATCCAGTAAGATTGACATATTTTCAATATAGTACAGATCGTAACGTAACTTTTCACGAACATCATCAATACTTTCATCGTATTTATATTTAATCTGCGCCCAGCCGGTAATCCCGGGTTTTATAATTAAACGACGGGAATAAAACTGAATTGATTGTTCCAATTCATTAACAAAATATAAGCGTTCCGGACGCGGTCCAACAATACTCATGTCCCCCATCAGCACATTGAAAAACTGTGGAATTTCGTCCAATCCAATCTTCCGCAAGAATGCACCTATTCGGGTCACCCGGGGATCTCCTTTTTCGGCCCATTTGGGACCGGTCTGATCCTCAGCGTTGTGCATCATCGAGCGAAATTTGATCAGCTCAAATTCCATTTTATTTTTCCCGACACGCTTCTGCTTGTAAAATACCGGACCTCTGGAATCAAGTTTTATAGCAATCGCAATAATCAACCAAATCGGAGAAAAAACAACCAGGACAATCAGTGAAACGATCATATCTATTATTCGTTTCAGCAGCCACTCCCAGGTTTTCATATTTGAGCCAAAAAAACGAATTAACGAAACGCCGTATATGTGACTGGTCTTGAACCCCGACATCAGGTTGTAAAAATCCGGCAGCAACTTCACGGATACATTATAATGGCTGAACAGAGCAATCAAATCAATAATCGTATCACTATCTGTATCATCCAGCGCGATAATAACTTCCTTTACTTTTTCCTTCTTAATGAATTTGGGAATATCCTCAAAGCCGCCAAGTATCGGGACACCGTTAATTAATTTGCCAATATTTCCATTCACATGGTCATCAATATAGCCAACGAGTTTAAATTTCAGTTCCGGGACATACTTTATTTTAGTGGCTACATTAATCGCCCTATTTGATGCACCGATAATCAGGGTTGGTCTGCGCTTAAAACCCAGCAGATCATTATTCTTCAGAATTCCAATTAATATAAGACGACCAAAGCTAATTCCAATAAACAGCAATATGCCATAGATAACCAATACCCGGCGGGCAACAATTATCGGAAAGGTAATTTCAAAGGTTATAAAGAAAATAAACAGTGTGCCCCAGAAGACAATTTTAATAACAGTGAAAATCTCATCAATCCGCGAGGTGTCCCATTCAATACGGTAAAGATCATTTGCTCCCAGCAAAATAATCCAGAAGACAATGGTCCAGGATGTCTGAAGAATCAGCTCTCCCGGTGAAAAATAGCGCGTTAAAAATGGCACAATTCGCCATATATAAGTCAGATAAAACGCCAATATTATAAAAACAACATCACTGAACACAAAAAACAGCGACTGAACAAATTCAGATGTCTCGAACGGAATAAATTTGGATTCTTTCTTTCCATTGCCATTGCTCAGTCCATTGGTTTTCCCATTGCCGTTATTGGCTTCACCATTTCCGACTACAATGATATTGCGCTCGATTTCCACATAACCAAGACGCCGGATAATCATGGCCAGCAGTACACCGCCAACGAACAGCACCGTGAGTATTGCCCGCGTATTCAGGTATAAAAAAGAAAAACCCATAACACCTGCAATGACACTGAAAAAGTAAATAATTTTCACCGCATTCTTATGGGAAAAACCAATCGTCATCAAGCGGTGATGAATATGTTCCTTGTCCGCCATGAAGGGATGCATCCGTTTGCCTGCACGACGAAAAAAGGCAATCAACGTATCTAACGCCGGGACAGCCAATACAGTCAATGGTATAATCACATTCAGAGTATTTGTATCATCGATCCGGCCAATTTCCAATGAAATCACTGAGATTGAAAATCCCAGGAATAGTGAGCCGGCGTCTCCCATGAATATAGAAGCCGGATGAAAGTTATATTTTAAAAATCCCAGATTTGCAAAAATCATGAGTACATTAACCAGAGCAACTAATGTTCTTCCGGATTGAAGGGCAATAATAGCAAATACTGCAAAGATTATAGTGGCCACACCTGCTGCTAATCCATCGAGACCATCCAGAAGATTCATGGCATTGGTAATAAATACAATCCACAGTAATGTGAATACAAAGGAAAAGACACCAAGATGAATATTACCTAAAACCGGCAGATAAATAGCATCAAAATGAAATCCGCCAACAACCACAAGAACCGCGGCAAATATCTGGCAGTAAAATTTCGTTGAAAATTTTAAACCTTTCAGATCGTCATAGAGGCCTACAAGCGTGATAAATGTACAGGCAAGGCCGAGAATATAATAGTGACTCGGCACTTTCCCGGCAATGATAGGCACAAGAAGCACTGACACAACCGTACCGATAATTACGGATAATACAATGGCGACACCGCCAAGATACGGCATGAACTTTTGATGTACTTTACGAACGTTTGGTGTATCGCCGATCTGATATTTAACCGCAACATTCCGTGCGATACGTGTCAGAAACAGCGAGCTTCCTAATGTTATTACGGTTATTAGTAATAGTTGTAAGTACAAAAATATTTCCTTAATGATTAAATATTTAATGCCTTTTTTTTACAGAGCACGACCAGAAAAACTGACGGATCGTACTATTTTGAAATTTTTGGTATTTGGATATTTATTTTACGTAGCAATTATAAGTAACTGTCACCCTCAATATTTCAACTGTAGAGAATGTAAAAAACAATTTATTGGGTTGCAAGAATTAATTCGTCCTCGGAAATTAATTCATCTTATAAGCTTGGGTAGATCAGCGACGCGTAAGTCATGGTATAACAACAATTTTTAGAAAAGTCATAATCAGATTAAACAGATTGAAACTCTTATTATCTTTATCGTCTGTTTTGTTGTTTGGACTTGAAGCAGGGATTATTTTATTTTTTTGCTATCGCTAGTATTTGGATTTGATTTTTCCATACAATCGATAATAGACCGATTCCGTATAAAAATATATCCGCAAAAAACGGCTTCGATCCAATCCTGTCATTTTTCCAAAAGGGATAATTCCCACCAAAGTCTTGAAGCACTAATAAATTCAGTCCGATTGATTTGAGGGCATGGGATAATGATTTTTTATTAAAGCCCTGGATGTGATATGGCGCGATAAACGGCTTGATTTTCCCATATTTTCCTGCTTGAAAGATCAAACGATAACAGAGCTTTTTAAAAGAGTTCTCCATTGAATCCTCATTTGGAACAACAATAAGAAGGGCGCCTCCCGGTTTCAGTATTCTTTTTAATTCCTTGAGAGTCTCCATCGGATTGCTAAGGTGCTCCAGGACAGAATCCATATAGATGGCGGAAAAATATTCATCTGGGTAATTTGCTTCAAATACATTGCCTAAAAAGAAATGATATCGGTCACTATCTGTATTTTCTAAATTTCTGGCAATATCAAGTCCATAGGGTTCAAATCCGAGTAACTCAGCATTTTTTAAAACTAATCCTTCCCCACATCCCATGTCAAGAAACTTCCCTTTGGCAATTTTCAGGCTATTTTCCAATAATTCTAAACGCTCGATTCGCTCCTTTTGACGGATCCGTTTATGCCATTGGGTTTGCTTTGCAACCTGAAAATAATCTGTTTCGTAAAATTTCTTCCATTCTTCCTGAGAGAGATCTATTTCGGGAAAGATAAAATAATAATCACATCGTTGACATTGGAATATCCGGTAATCATTTTTCAGAATTCGCGGAAACACTGGATTCGTCCGTGGTTTACCGATATATTTAAAGAGTAAACCGTCACATATTTTACATCTCATATCCATGTTCTACATATCCAACGCAGCTGTGTGTTTTTTTCGTTCAACCTTCATTTTCAGTATTCCGACAGTATCTTTTTATCAAATTATCCAAGCGAAGTATCAGGATGTTTGAAAATTATATCTTCGGAAATATCCAGGTCTCTTCTCAGCACAACAAGAAATGTCAATATTAATATCCGCAGATCCAGAACGAGACTCCAATTCTCAGCATAGGATTTTTCTAATTTTTGCTTATGCGGCATTATAACTTCATGATCATATTTAAACGGCTCTGAGACACTTGCCAACAAATGGTCTTCATGATGATAAAATAATGAACCAGCCCCGGTAATTCCCGGGCGCATCAGATAGTATTGTTCGATTTCTGGCTCAGGTAATGTAGCTGCGATCTGTTCATGCATCAACGGCCGGGGACCGACCAGACTCATACTGCCGAAAAGGACATTTATTAATTGGGGAATTTCATTTAATTTTGTTTTGCGAAGAAATTTACCAAACCGGAACGGACGGGAATCATTAGTTGTTGTTATATAGCCAAATTTTTCGGATCCCTTGGGCATTGTTGTAAATTTAAAGCAATAAAATTCATTTCCCCGAAATCCAACTCTTCTTTGTCGGTAAAATACATCTTCTTTTTGAAATTTCAAGATAAGGCCCACAATAAGGAATAAAGGGACTGTGATAATTAGCCCGATCAACGCCAATACTTTATCAAAAAAATATTTAATCTGAAGAGCGAATAAAGATTTATTTTTTCCCATTCTGTAAAACCTCGATAACCCGTTCGATTTGTCTGCTGGTAATATTTACCGAACAGGGTATGTTCAGCGTACGTTCCAGTTGGATATATGCTTGTTCAATTTTATAGTTTTGACACTTTTGATATGGCCGTTGCATATGATTAAGATACCACACAGGTCGTGACTGAATCTGGTTTTCCAAGAGAAATTTCAACAGCTCTTCACGATTTTTACCATATTCTTCTTGGTCTATTCTCAAACAGTATAACCAATAGTTAGAATTGGCAAATTGGGGGACTTCTGCCAGGCTTAGTCCTTCAATGTTATCAATCTGATTTTTATATAAAAGATAGTTGGTTTTTTTTATCGTGATGTATTTTTGCAACTGTTCCAGCTGGGCTACGCCGAGTGCAGCTTGGATATTGGTAAGCCGATAGTTATAGCCGACTTCATGATGAATATATCGCACTTCATCATCTTTGGCTTGGGTTGTGAGATAACGCGCTTTCCTTCCATATTCTTCGTCATTCGTCACAATCATTCCGCCACCGCCGCAAGTGATAATTTTATTCCCGTTAAAGGAGTAACACCCAATATCTCCGATAGTACCGGTATATTTATTAAGCAGCGGTTCTTGAATGTAATAAGACCCGATACTTTCGGCGGAATCTTCCACAACCCGGATATTTCTTTCACGGCAAATCGAAAGTAGCTCAAACACATTAACAGCATTGCCAAAGACGTGAACAATAATAATTGCCGGTATTCTTTTTCCACTCCGTTTATTATAACTGGCTCCATTTTTAAATTCAGTTTCAGTGAGTATAAATTCAATTGTTTTTTCACAATCAATCGTATAATACTCATCACAATCCATGAATATTGGAGAGGCGTTTACATATTTCACAGCATTTATCGGAGAAATGAATGTGAGAGTTGGAACAATCACCTCATCGTCTGAAGTAACCCCAATAATTTTAAGTGCGATGTGCAGTGCGGCAGTTCCATTGACACACGCAACAGCATATTTCGCCTGAGTCAGATCACAAATGCTGTTTTCGAATTTATCCACATACTTACCTGCCGTTGATACCCATTCGGTATCGAGACATTCCTTTATATACTGCCATTCGTTTCCCTGAAGTGAGGGAACCGACAGTGGAATAAACTCAGACATTATAGAGCTCCGGTTTATAATAATCTAAATTTTTTGAAAGCCAGTTGATAGTTTCAGATAGCCCCTGTCTCAGGCTATATTTAGGTTTCCAGGATGTATTATGGAGAATCTTTTGATTATTACACATCAGGCGTTCCACCTCACTATTGTCTGGCCTGATTCGCGCCGAAGTGCTGACAATCTCAATATCTTTCCCGATGATGTCCATAATTATTTGTATCAAATGTTGCATACTGATTTCTTCATTCATTCCGATATTTGTAATTTCACCGAATAATTGATCTGATTTAAAAATTTGAATGAACCCCTCACAGGTGTCTTTAACAAATGTCAGGTCACGGGTTGGTAAAATATTTCCCACCTGGATCTGTTTATAACCGGATAGAATTTGAGCAATAACAGTTGGTATAATTGCCCGGGCTGATTGTCTTGGACCATAAGTATTGAAAGGACGTACAATTTTCACCGGAACTTGAAATGAGCGATAGTAACTTAACGCCAACTGATCAGCTGCAATTTTTGACGCCGAATAAGGTGATTGTCCAACCATAGGATGTTCTTCATCAATAGGAACATATTGAGCCGTACCGTATGTTTCACTGGTAGAGGTAATTAAAATCTGACTGACCGCCAATTCTTTTGCCGCCTGGAGGATATTATACGTACCTTCGATGTTGGTTTTTATGTATGCCAGGGGCGATGTATATGAATAAGGTATCCCGATTAAAGCTGCCAGATGAAAGACAACATCGCAACTTTTTACCGCATTATATACCGAATCAAAATCCCGGATATCACCGGTGATGACTTCTATGTCCTTTTTATATGGAGAGGAATCCAGCCAACCCCAGTTATTTTTCGAATTATAGCGGACAAATGCCTTTACCGGATAACCGTTTCTGACCAATAATTCCGTTAAATGTGAACCTATAAATCCTGCTGCTCCGGTGATTAATATTTTCAAGCAGACCTCCCAACTATTTCATGTATTAAATATGCGCTTATAATTTAGAGATTATCGAATATCTTTGTGTGATTAAAATCGGACCCTAACAATAATTTTAACAGGACTTAACCATCTCATTATATGAATGATATATACCATCCCGGTTTCTCATAATAAATTGGATAATTTCGGATAGTTGTTCGTCATTGACATGGAAATTAGTCGGCAAATTGATAATGTGCTGAGATATTTTTTCCGCAATCGGATTTTCACCATAAGGATAATTAAACCTATCATAATCACTAATTACTGGATGAATCGGGGATAAAAACCAATCACCTAACTCGATCTTATCTTTATGGGCAAGGTTAAAGAATTCCTCCCGGTTTTTTACCAATAATGGATATTTTAAAAAGGTATGCTCCGCATAATCGGGCTGAAAAGGCGGTTCAATCTGCAAGTCCAGCAGGAGACGATCAAATTCCATAGCAATCGATTTACGGTGATCGATATATTCTGTTACTTTTTCCACTTCCCTGGTTCCGATCGCAATCTGTGAGCGGGATATCCCTTTAAAAAAGGATGCCGGCATTGCGGGTTTTTGCAGTTCGTCTCCCTGAGATGAACCGAGGATCAGATTATTTTTACTTAGCCATCGGTACAATTCAATCGCAGGCCAGTACAATTTTGAACTAATTCGCTTACGGGTAAAAAAGAGTGTCTTAATCGTTAATTCATCTTTTAGCCCCGGGCGAATCAATTCCGCTTCATATTCTGTTAATTTCCGGGCTAAATCGGAATTTTTGCTCACGGCAAACCCGCCAATCACTGTTGAAAACGGTTTGTTCCACTGTGTACTGAAAAAGGATACATCGGCGATCATACCATTAGGAATCCCCTTATACGAACCTCCGAATCCATGGGTACAATCCTCAATGACAGTTAGATTATATTGATCGGCAATTTTTAAAATTTCATCCAGATCAGGAGACAATCCAAACGTATTCTGGGCCAGTATTACCCTGGTATTGGGAGTAATTTTACTCCCGATTTTTTCAATGTCCATATTATGTGTTTTAGGATCAATATCCACGAAGACCGGTTTTGCACCCAAATACAAGATGGGATTGACCACGACAACGCAAGTAAACGCCGGCAAAATTATTTCATCACCTGCTTTAATATCAAGGGCTTTCAAAATCGCGTATAATGCCACCCGGCCTTTCCAGTACAGGGTAATCTGAGTGGGATCAACTGAAAAATATTGTGCTAGTTCTTGTCGCATAATTCTACTTCTTTAATTCTTGATCCTTTTGCATACGGGTCAATTGTGTAAATGATTTATCAGCAGTTTTCTTTAAAACAACAAAATTCAACACTCCTCGGAGAAATCCATATCCATACCCAAAATGATACGCGGCAAATATCACCGGCATTATCGGGATATATTTCCATCGGGATAGTGAAATGCACGCAATTATTGATGCTCCAATGGTTGATAAAAAATATAAAGACAATAAACCTATTAGAAACTTGAGAAAAATATTTCCAACTAGAGATAAAATCATTAATAAAATCAGTGAACCGACAAATATACCCGGAATAACATGACGGATTGCAGCGGGAATTTTATGCTTCTGGATTACTCTAACTTTCCAGTATCCATATTGCATATACTGTTTAAATAAAGAAGAAATTGAAGACCGTGGATAATACCAGGATTTTATACTTGGTGATTGCCAGATTTTCCTGCCTGATCGGATAAGACGAAGATTCAATTCGTCATCCTGATTACGGACGAGTTCCTCATCAAAAAATCCAATTTTTTCCAGTGTCATCTTTTTCCAGCAACCAAGGTACACCGAATCAACCAATCCTGCATATTTAGGATTATGCGAACCTGCTCCACCGGATGAAAATCCAGATTGAAAGGCGATAGATATTGCCTTTTGGATGTAAGTTTTCCCTGATGGAATCCAGGGACCGCCCACATTATCCGCACCGGTTTGATTTAATATATTGACACATTGGGTAATATAATCATCTGCATATTCCGTGTGAACATCCATCCGAATTATTATTTCACCTGTAGATTTTTGTATACCAAGATTAAGAGCTGAAGATACAATCCTCTTAGGATTATCAATAAGAGTAATAAATAGATATCGGTCTATATATTTTTGAATAATATGTCTTGTATTATCCTCACTCATCCCATCAGCTACAATTATTTCCATCAATTCTTGTGGATAATCCTGATTAATTATTGAATCCAAGAAAATGGGAATAAATTGCTCCTCATTTCGACAAGGTACTATTACAGTGACTTTATCATACTGCATGGATTCAAGAGCCCATTTGAAAAATACAATTTATTTGTTTTGACTGATTATATATTATCATATAGTTCAAAAAGTTTTTTCTCCTCATTCAACCAATTATACTTATGCATCACCGCATAATACCCGTTCATTCCCATTTGTTTTGATTTCTCTTCATTATCCAATAAATACTGGATTGCATTCGCAATTTCAAGAGGATTTTTAGAGTTTACACATATTCCACAATTTGTATCTGATACTATTTTTCGCCATGATGGGAAATCTGAAGCTATTATTGGTATTTGGAAAGCCATATACTCGTACATTTTGGTTGCGATCGACACCAAATAATTTTTATGGGGTAGCAATGTTACTAATCCGATTTTTGATTTATTAACATAATCAAGGGCTTGGCGAAATTCCATTTCTCCATAAAGAATTACATTGTTGTCAATCTGTTTATCACGAATATTTTTGACAATATCACTATGTATTTCACTGTCAATTGGACCAATAATCGCAATTTTTATATTAAGATTCTTCTGAACCAATAATTGCGCTGCTGAAATTATTTCAAATATACCTCGTTCTTTTGATACACTACCCAAATATATTGCGTCATAAATTTTCTGCTCCTTTTTATCATTGTGCATTAATATGGGAAAATTTTTAATTATAAAATGTTCTTTTCTGAAATATCTCTGATGATCATCAATTACGAGAATTAATTCATCAAAGATATATTCAGAAATAACTTCAATCATCCGATATAAAATAAATGATATATATCGTGCAGACGTTGGAATCCAATACTTTGTTTTAATTGTTTCACTATAATTTTCATGAACATCGTAAATCACTTTTTTCTTTTTAAAGAACTTAATCTTAATTCCAATCCAAATCAATTCAGGATCGTGAAAATGGAATATATCGGCATCCGATTTTTTAATTCTATCCCATATTTCCTTTCTAATTTCTTTTCGATCCGATACTTTTTCCCATAGCGGTAAACCAACGACTTTGACATTATTTAATTCTCTGAAAGTGAAATCTGCAGGCGCATGCAGTTCTATTGTATATCTTTTAGCGAGCGAGATCGCCTCTTTATGAAATATCCTGGTATCGTCCCAGCGATGGACTGACGAAAACATAAATATTTTGTTGATCATTCTACTATTATTCTCTGGCATACTCTTCATTAATTAAAAAGATTTTACTAAAAATGATTGATAATGTTATTGCTGCCGGATAGCCAAAAAGTATTGATAGATTAAACGACATCAGTACCATAAACGGAAAATAAAACTTTAGCCCTTTTATTATCAATAAATCAATTTCTAAAATTTTACTATTTTGTTCATATTTTATTATTTCAATCCAAACTACATACAGAAAATACCAGAAAATAATCGCACCAATAATTCCATTTTTAACTAAAATATCTAACGGGCTTATATCAATAGATGTTGAATTTTTATCTATTAACTCATCCACTGTCCACATTTTAATCACTTTCCATGAATAAGTATATCCAGCTCCATTACCTAATAACGGATGATCAAGAAATGCAATAAATGCACTATTATATATTCTATCTCTATTATTTTTCCACACGGAGCCTAAGGCTGCTTTGCCAATAGTATTTTCATAAAATCTTCTTTCCAGATATTTTTGGGCTATTTGCCCGTACTTCGAGAAATTTAGAGTGACAAAAAAAAGAAAAAATAGAATAATTATTGCACTGATAATTTTAAATACATTTTTTAAAGAAAAATACTTAATCAAGTACATTAATGTCATTAGTAATGTCGCAATCCATATTGTTCGATTCATATTTAGTATTAAGATCACAAAAAGCAGGGCTATTATACTTATAT
>JAHJGX010000187.1 GCA_018824205.1 bacterium | reverse complement strand
TCATCAGTCGAATTGCCGATCATCCCTACTCCAAACTGGATCAGTTATTGCCCCAAAACTATACACCCAACACAAAATAATCCCTCTACAAGTTAACTCAACCTTTTATCAATAAACAGATGCACTTCACCGGGCGGATACGAACTAAGCCGCAAGCGGCAGTCCGTCGGTTAATATTCCTGTCAGTCTTTCAATCTTATATTAATCTACGGATTTTCAGTGGAAATTACACAGAGAAAGGGTGGACATGACACTTCATCCCTGCCTGCCTCCGGCAGGTTGATCCTGACGCTACGCGATCAGGTGCTAAACGGATTCGTTATACGTTATCTCATGGTAAATTTAACTCTTCTCTTAAAGCCCAATGCCATGTTGAATCATATTCTACTGCAATATAACTATGTGCATGATAATAAATAGATTCTCCAATTTTTATTCTTTTATTATTGGGACTTATTTTATATAGAAAATCACCAACACCGTGCCAAAATAACTCATAAAGACCTAATGAGTCTCCAAGAATTTCGCCATAAATAACATCTCCGTTTTGATCTACACATTCATAATAAACAGGATCATATGTGGTATTACAATTTTTGTCATAATAGACATCTAAAAAACCTTTACACGTTGCTCCTTCGACAGGATTGCTATTAGGACCTGTGGGTGCGTGACCACTGATAATCTGTTCTTGAAATAAATATAGAGAATCATCCATCAGTGTAAAGTATCTATAACTACCATAAATAGCTCCTTCTTCTTCATTTTCTGTACCAATGACAAACGTATCTTTATTGCTATAAGCAAAATCCGGATGACAATATAAGCAGACTCCGATTGCACTTGGATAGATCGATAAAAGATTATATTTATCATTTTTATGTTCCCAAATTATAATGTCCTTTCCATGATGTACCATCTCCGTCAAACAAACTAAATAGTTTTCAATTTGCTCTGTTCGTACGATTTTCACAAGTCTTGGGTATTCATCATCTTTAAAATAATCGAGATAAATGCCTTCAATTGCACCACTATTGATACAATTAATTCTGACAAAACCTGATGCGTCAATACTATCTTTTGAAGAATCGGAATAATTGTATATCAAAGTGGGATTTTTTAAGTCAGGAAGTATATACAATAATTTAATTGATAGAATATCTTCAATCGTATTTACTTCAATTTCTGAAGTAGTTAATGTTATAGAATCCTTGATTGGTGGCGAGGTATTGAAGATGTTTTTGCAGCTATATGCGATAAATAGTAGGCAGATATACATCAATAAATTGGAGAGAATATTTTTGTGTAAATTGTTTTTCAATTTATTTATCCTTTTTATTTTTACAAGTAGGCAAGTATCAGCCACAGAAAATGAGACGAAGTAAAATGATTAGTTTTAGAAAACATATTGAAAACTCTCAAATCTCAAAATCATCGAACAGCTTTTTCGGTTGGCTGAATACCATGGTTGAACTAAGCCGCACTTATTAGTTATACACAATAAATGAATATTCGCTGTTTTCCTTTTGCATGATTACGGCTAAATATTGTCCGGTAGAATCCATTGCACCATAAAAAATGTTTGAATGTGGAAAATTACTAAATGTAATCTGTTTTAACTTTCCATTATCAAGATTAATAGACCATATTTCATAGTGACCACATCGATCCGAAGTAAAATAGATTTCCCTCGAATTCTCTATATAGTTTGGATGGAGTTCATTCCAATACTCAAATTCTGTTAGTCTGGATTGGTAAGTTCCATCAAAATTTGTTAAGTATAAAAAATCCCTTCCTTCAGTTCTTCCACAATAAACAATTGAATTTTGATCTTCAGAAACTGATGGAGAATATTTATATATCTGTTGGTCATCCGTTAATGCGATTTCACTTCCGTCATTTAAATTCAATAAATAAAGCTCAGGAATATTTGGAGGAGAATAAGTTCCTTTGCAAAAAAGTATCTTATCTTCACAATACCAATATGGATCTGCATCAATACGCCCTTGTGAAAGCGACGTTTTTACTCCATTGACTAAATTCACTTTCCAGATTTTATAATCCAACTCAGCAAAAGTACTTGATGGCGTATAACAAAAGCACACATAACGTGCAGTGGGATGAAATGACAAACTTAGTAATCGATAATTACTCTCTGTATAGTTTGTAATCTTATTGAAAGTTTTTGTATCTTTATTCCACAAGAAAACATTTGCATGTTGTGAATTGTCATTTTTTATTATTGCTAATTCGTCGCCACTACGGCTCCAACTTAAATTCTTGTAGTATAACGGTGAATCTGTCAATTGGATATTTTCTGCAAAATATATCGAACATGATTCACCACGGCTCGTCATCAGAGGTTTAGATAATCCGATAAGTGAATCTTCCTCATTTATCAAACCAAGACGAAAATAGTAGAATTGATCCTGCACAATATTTTCAATTATAATTGAATCTTTCTGCTGAAAAGCCGAAACGAAATACTGTTCATATCCTTTATCTGGTCCAATTTTTGACAAATAGACTTTTACTGAATCGATGTCATATTCATCTATATTCGGAAAGTCCATTGAGCTTTTACTTACTTCCCAGATGACTTTAATAAAATTTGAATTGCTATAAGTATCAAAATAAAGAATGCCAGTAGAAGAGGTTGAGAAATTCAATGATAATGTATCATTATTATTGTCGCTTATTGGGACTAAAATATTGTTCTTACATGAAATAAATGGGATAATACCTAGTACTACTAATAAAATCAAAATATCTTTTCGTCGCATTTTAGATATCCTCACTCTTAATATTGCCTAAGTAGGGCAAGTGTCACCTACGGCGGGATTGATCGCGCCAATTCTCAAACATCTCAAAAGCAGATCCCGGCGTTATGTGCGGCCAAGGGGTTAGAAAGTTATTTCAACATTGTTTTCTATTAGAGACTGTTACGAAATAAAGTGAAAATATCACTTTAAAAAAATCAAACACCGTCTGGATTTGTAATCTTTTAATCGTAAAATCATCTAAATTCGGTTGTTATTAGGTTGATCAAAAGATATTATGTTTATCCTTGTTTATCAACTAGTTACAAATATTTTCGTAACAGTCTCTATTATACTTATTAATTTGTGAAACAGTGAAGTGGTCATTCCACTATTTGGTTTAGTATCATTTGCTTGTACTCTTGGATAATAAAAGCATCCTGTTCTCTCAATGCGAATTAGAATAGGATTTAATTCACCTTTTATTATTTTAAATTTATCTATTACTTCCTCAGAAAATTCTTGCCAAATTTTATTGTTTTCTCGTAGTCGATTACGCATTATTTCTTCGTTACCAATTGGGTATTTTAATTCATATTTTCTTAGTATCATTAATATATAGATTTCATGTAAAGATAAATCATCTAATATTTTTAAATAACTCTCATATTCATCAGTATTTGAAATTGTACTATGATCTAAGGTATTATTTAATAATCGTGCAAAATATTTAATTTTTTCATAACGATTTGTGTTTAATACAGCCTTTACCGTTGAAAAATAACAATGAAGAAAATCACTATTTCTTATTACATCTTCCGTTAATTCTATTTTTCCTGTAGATAATTCGTCAAAAAACGTTTTTAATCGGTTCCTTCTCAAATTGAGTGGGTAAATTAGAAGAATACAATTTTAAAAAAGGATAGATAATCGTAGATTTTTCCCAAAAAGGGAAAAGCGATGATGATTAAAAAACTGTTTGAAACGGCCTTGTCAATTCACGAGCCC
>JAHJGX010000186.1 GCA_018824205.1 bacterium | reverse complement strand
TACATGGGTTATATCAATCGCGGCAATAATAATGATGAATTTGATAATAAGGGAATTGCCGCGAAAATCGTTGCCCTGAGGGCAGAACGGGCCCAACTGCTGGGATTTCCAACTCATGCGCACTTTGTACTGGATGTGAACATGGCCCAGAATCCGGAAAATGTCTATGAACTGCTGGATAAATTGTGGAAACCGGCCCTGAAGAGAGCGAAAGCCGAACTGAAAGAAATGCAGGCGATTGCCGACCGTGAAGGTAACAAATTCCGATTGGAATCCTGGGATTGGTGGTATTACGCGGAGAAACTGAAAAAAGAGAAATACGACATGGACAATGAGGTCCTCAGACCCTATTTTCAGTTGAAATATGTTCGCCAGGGAGCGTTCGATCTGGCCACCAAACTCTGGGGCATCACATTCCGTGAACGCAATGACATCCCGGTTTATCACGAAGATGTGAAGGCGTTTGAAGTCAAAGAAGCCGATGGAACGATCATTGGAGTGTTGTATACCGATTATCATCCGAGAGCCAGTAAACGGGGCGGAGCCTGGTGCGGTGCTTATCGTAAACAGATGAAAAAAGACGGTAAGAATGTGACGCCGGTAATTAATAATGTTTTTAATCTTTCAAAACCGACCGCTGAAAAGCCGGCATTGCTGAGTCTTGATGAAGTCACAACAATTTACCATGAATTCGGTCATGCGCTGCATGGACTGTTTAGTAATAGCACATACCCTCGTTTGACGGGAACAAGTGTCGCGAGAGATTTCGTAGAACTGCCGTCACAGATCATGGAAAACTGGGCATTGGAACCGGAAGTCCTTAAAACCTATGCTGTTCATTATCAAACCGGTGAACCCATTCCCGACGAACTGATTGAAAAGATTAAAAATTCCAGCCTGTTCAACCAGGGCTTTGAAACCGTAGAATATTTGGCAGCATCGTTCCTGGATATGGATTGGCATACTCTGACCACGGCCCGGCCGGTTGAAGATGTACTGGAATTCGAGGATGAATCCCTTGGACGAATTGGACTGATACCTGAGATCATCAGCCGCTACCGGACGCCCTATTTCCGGCATATTTTCACCAGCGGTTATTCTGCGGGTTATTACAGCTACATCTGGGCGGAAGTACTGGATGCCGACGCGTTTCAGGCATTCAAAGAAACCGATCTGTTTAATAAGGATCTGGCCCGGTCATTTCGGGAAAATATTTTAGCCAAAGGTGGTACGGAAGAGCCCATGGTTCTGTATAAACGATTCCGCGGCAAGGAGCCAAGTATTGAGCCGCTGCTGGAGCGGCGCGGGCTGAAATAGACTAATTATTCGATTATCGAGATTTAAGGGAGTGTATGGAATCATGCACTCCCTTTTTATAAGGCTTTTTAGTTTTACGAAAGTTGAGAACTTTCGCAAAGTTTTCATTTCTCCGCATTAAAAAATGTAAAAAACTCCTTGATTTTAATGTTTGTACATTTTAATATATGCTAAAATAATGGAGGATGAAAATGAAGGAAACTTTAGAACAAATCAAACAGCGATTCAAAAACAACGAACCCGTATGCCAGAGGGTAGTTGACTTATTTGCACTGATTTCCAACAGGACCCGCTTTCGGATCCTTTGCTTACTGACCGAAAGTGAATTTTGCGTCGGTGAGATTGTGGATACGATTCAGACCAGCAATTTTTCAAACATTTCACAGCAATTGCGGCTGTTGAGTATGGCTGGTATTGTCGAAAGTCGGCGTGACGGGAAGCGAATTATTTACAAATTGGTTGACCAGAGAGTCAAAGAGATTATTACCTATCTGCATGACAGTTTTCTAAATGCTTAAGGAGAATTGATGAAGAAAGTATTAATTCTGGGCGCCGGTACAGCCGGTACAATCATGGCCAACCGATTACTGCGGAAACTGGATAAAAAAGACTGGACTATTACGGTCGTCGATCAACATCCGAAGCATTATTACCAGCCGGGATTTCTGTTTATTCCGTTCGAGATGTATACCGAGGAGGATGTCACTCGTAATAAGACCGACTTTTTGCCGAAAAATGTCGAATATATTCAGGAAATCATTGAAATTATTGAACCAGAAAAAAACCGTGTGAAACTGCAAAACGGCAAGTCGATTGAATATCATATCCTGATTATCGCAACCGGTACGAACATTGTTCCCGGTGAGGTCGACGGTTTGCTGAACAGTAGCTGGGGTGAGAACGCGTTTGATTTTTACACGGTCGAAGGCTCTGTAGCATTAGCAAAACGATTGAAAGGCTGGAAGGGTGGTAAACTGGTGGTGCATATTGCTGAAATGCCGATCAAGTGTCCGGTTGCCCCACTTGAGTTTACTTTCCTGGCGGACTGGTATTTTTCGAAAAAAGGGATACGTGACGATGTGGAAATCAAGTATGTCACACCGCTGTCGGGTGCATTTACAAAACCCCGCGCTTCTGGCGTTTTAAGCCATTTGCTTGAGAATAAAAATGTGAACCTTGTTCCGGATTTTAATATTATGCATGTGGATGGGTCTGCGAAGAAACTGGTCTCTTTCGATGAGAAAGAGGTGGATTATGATATTCTGGTTTCCATTCCGACTAACATGGGCGACAGTGTCATCGAGCGATCCGGAATGGGAGATGAACTGAACTACATTCCGACTCACAAACATACGTTGCAGTCCAAAGCCCACGAGAATATATTTGTCCTGGGTGACGCGACCGATTTGCCCAGTTCCAAAGCCGGTTCTGTGGCTCACTTCGAGGCCGAAATTTTGACCGAGAACATTCTGCATTTTATCCGGAATAAACCACTGAAAGAGGATTTTGACGGCCATGCCAACTGTTTTATCGAATCCGGTTTTGGGAAAGGTTTTTTAATTGATTTTAATTATGATGTCGAGCCGGTGGAAGGAAAATTTCCATTGCCGATCATCGGGCCAATGGCATTGTTAAAAGAATCACGCATGAATCATTTCGGCAAGCTGGCATTCAAATGGATTTATTGGAATGTCCTTTTGCGTGGCTGGCCGATTCCGATGATTACCGCGCAAATGACGAAACTTGGAAAGAAATTATAAATGAAGAGAAGGAGAATAAAATGGCAACAAAGAACATTGCTGGTGTTGATGTCAATGTGAATGAGGAAGGTTACCTGACCGATCATTCGCAGTGGACCCGGGAAATCGGTGAGGCAATTGCTAAAGAAGAAGGAATTGAATTGACTGAGTCACATTGGAAAGTAATGGAATTTCTGCAAAAAGAGGTTAAGGAAAATGGCGCTCTTCCGACGATCCGCCGCCTGACCAAATCGGGTGTTGTGGATACAAAAACCCTGTATCAACTGTTTCCTGATGGCCCAATGAAAAAAGCATCGAAAATTGCCGGTCTGGAAAAACCAGCCAGCTGTGTATAAAGGAGATTAAAATGACTGACGAAAAAATCAAAAAGGTTTCGATTGTCGTTTCCCGCGGTTCTCTGGAAGGTGTCTACCCCGGCCTTATCATGGCCAACGGCGCCCGGATGGAGGGGATGGAAGCGAATCTGTTTTTTACATTTTTTGGTCTGTATGCTGTCCTGGATAAATATATGGACAATATCAAAATCGCCACAGTTGGCAATCCGGCGATGCGGGTTCCCGATGCAAAAGGGTTTCCGTTACCGACGCTATTAGGAGCGCTTCCCGGCATGTCTGCGTTTGCGACATGGATGATGAATAAAACCATGGACAAGCTGGATATTCCGCCGGTTCGTGAATTTATTGAAATGATCAGTGCTGCCGGCGGTAAACTCTATGCCTGTAAAGCAACGGTCGATATGTTTGACCTGACAATGGATGATTTTTGTCCCGAGGTGGATAAAGTGCTTACCGTGGGCGAGTTTTATGAAATGTCAGCAGGAGCGCAGATTATTTTTACATAATGGTTATCAAGCCACGGACAAATTGAGTAATCACTGTTTTCAGTATTACTTCCCGACGGTGGGGGCAATGTAAATCGCCGGATGTTCGTGGCTTGATTTTTTCCTTACAGAGAGTTATGGTTTATCGGATGTTAAAGTTTTAAATTACCGGCAATAATCGGAGCGAATACGTTGATTAAGTTAAAAAAAGGACTGAATCTCCCTATTAACGGTGAGCCGGAACAGGCTGTGTACGATACAAATCCGGTAAAGAAGGTTGCCCTTGTCGGGCCTGATTATACCGGCATGAAACCGGATTTGGCAGTTTCGGTGGGTGATACCGTTAAACTGGGACAACTATTATTTTCAGATAAGAAAACCCCGGCGATTCGTTATACGTCACCCGGTCCAGGCAAAGTGATCGAAATTAATCGTGGCGAAAAGCGGGTATTTCTGTCGATGGTTATCGAACTACAGGGAAATGAAGAACTGACGTTTCATTTCTATAATGCCGATCAAATTAACACCCTGGATCGAAATAATATTACATCTCAATTGCTGGAATCCGGGTTGTGGACAGCGTTGAGAAACAGACCCTTTGAGACGGTAGCCGATCCTGATACAGTCCCTCATTCCATATTCATCACCGCTATGGATACCAATCCCCTGGCGCCGGACGTTGAGAAAATTGTCCGTCTGAAAAGTAATGAGTTTATTGCGGGAATGAAGATTGTCGCGAAACTTACTGACGGAAAACTTTTCCTGTGCAAATCAAAAAACAGTGATATTCCGACCTGTCATCTGGAAAATCTGAAGGTGGAGGAATTCGACGGACCTCACCCGTCGGGAAACGTTGGTACTCATATTCATTTTTTAGATCCGGTGTCCCGGACAAAAACCGTCTGGCATCTCATGGCTCAGGATGTAATCGCCATCGGACATCTGTTTCTAAACGGCAGAATTTTGACCGAGCGAATTATTTCTTTTGCTGGGCCATCGGTTAAACAACCCCGTCTGCTGAAAACGCGACTCGGGGCTTCTATTACGGATTTATCGAAGAACGAACTGAAAGACGGTAATCAGCGGGTTATCTCAGGCTCAGTGCTCCACGGTTTTCGTGCGAATGACGCACTGGCATATCTTGGCCGATATCACCAGCAGGTGACAGTTATTCCCGAAGGCGGTGTGCGCAAACTTTTTGGCTGGCTGAGTCCGGGCTTTAATATTTATTCCGTGAAGAACATCGTAGTGTCAAAACTCTTTCCCCATAAAAAATTTGATTTTAATACGAATCTCCATGGCGGAATCCGCAGTATTGTACCGATTGGCAGTTATGAAAAGGTGATGCCGCTGGATATATTACCGACCTTTTTATTGAGAGCACTGGCGGTTGATGATATTGATGAAGCGGAAAAACTGGGTTGCCTGGAACTGGCGGAAGAGGATCTGGCGCTTTGTACCTACGTCTGTCCGTCAAAGATCGAGCATGGAGAAAATTTACGGCGAGTGTTAACGCTTATCGAGAAGGAAGGCTAGTGGAAGCATTTCGAAAATTCCTGAACAAACAGGGAAAGCATTTTCACAAAGGCGGAAAATTAGAAAAACTCTATTACCTGTTCGAAGCGATTGACGCTTTTTTCTATTCGCCGGATAAAGTTACCCGGTCGACGTCTCATATTCGCGACGTCATGGATCTTAAACGCATGATGGTGACGGTCATGGTAGCGTTGGTTCCCGCGATTGCGGTGGCACTGTACAATACGGGTTTGCAGGCCAACCTGGCGATTGCCGGACTATCGACTGTTCCGGTGGGCAGTTGGCAACGGGCTGTGATCAGCTGGCTTGGGATTGGTTTTAATCCGCAGAATATCTGGGCGAATATACTTCACGGCGCTCTCTATTTTTTTCCGGTTTATATCCTGACATTGGCTGTTGGCGGATTTTGGGAAGTGCTTTTTGCCAGCGTCCGCAAACACGAAATTAACGAAGGTTTTTTTGTGACGAGTCTGCTGTTTCCGCTGATCCTGCCGCCTAGTATTCCCTACTGGCAGGTAGCGCTGGGAATCAGTTTTGGAATAGTTATTGGTAAAGAGGTTTTTGGTGGCGTTGGAATGAATATCCTGAATCCGGCGCTGGTCGGCCGGGCGTTTCTATTTTTTGCATACCCGGCCCAGATATCGGGTGATAAAGTCTGGGTGGCGGTGGATAGTGTCAGCCGGGCCACACCCTTAGCACAACTGGCCGATCCGCTTTTACAATTTGGCACAAGCTGGTGGGATGCATTTATCGGTTTTATTCCGGGATCAATGGGCGAAACCTCGACGCTGGCCTGCTTGATTGGTGCGGCGATTTTGATCTATACCGGAGTTGGTTCCTGGCGGATAATTTTAAGTGTGCTGCTTGGAATGCTTGCAACGTCACTGCTATTTAACGTGATTGGCAGCGACACGAATCCCATGTTTCAGGTAACACCGGTATGGCACCTCGTGTTAGGGGGATTCGCTTTCGGGGCAGTTTTTATGGCAACCGATCCTGTATCAGCGGCCATGACGGAAAAGGGGAAATATTTATACGGTTTTTTGATCGGGTTTCTTGTCGTTCTGATCAGGGTAATTAACCCGGCATTTCCCGAAGGAATGATGCTGGCAATACTGTTTGGAAATGTTTTTGCGCCGATCATCGACCGGATTTTTATCAATGCAAATATAAAAAGGAGGCAAGCCCGCCATGTCAACGGATAGTACGCGTAAAACGATTCTGGTGGCGTTGGGTGTTTGCCTGGTTTGTTCGGTGCTGGTGTCGTCGGCTGCTGTGGGACTGAAAGGTATTCAGGATAAAAACCGGGAACTGGATAAACTGAAAAACATTCTCAGCGCCGGCAATATTTCCATGGAAAATGCCGATGTTCGTCAACTGTTTAAGGAAAAAATAGAAACGGACATTATTGATCTCTCCAGCGGTTCGATAATTGATAAAAAAGACTATACGAACCTGCTGAACCTGGAGACTTTCGATATCAAGGCGATGGCCAAAAATCCGAAGTATAACCGGACTCTCAATGCTGGTCAGGATATTGCCCAAATCAGGCAAATTCCAAAGAATATGGTAATCTACTGGGTCAAAGAACAGGGTATTGTTGATAAAATTATTTTGCCAATTTACGGCAAAGGATTGTGGTCGACGATGTATGGCTTTATCGCATTAGACAAGGACTTGACAACGGTCAGAGGATTTACATTCTACGAGCACGGCGAGACGCCTGGGTTGGGTGGCGAGGTGGATAATCCCAGTTGGAAAAAGAGTTGGATAGGTAAGAAAATAATTGATGAAACCGGACAATTGAAAATTGAGGTGATTAAAGATAAAGTAGATCACACGGAAATAAATTCGGTCTATCAGGTCGATGGTCTTTCGGGTGCGACGATCACTACCCGCGGGGTGAACGCGTTGGTGCGCTTCTGGCTCAGTGAGAACGGTTACGGTCCTTTTCTTGACCGATTAAAAAGCGGAGAGCTGCTATGAGTAAGTTGAAAAAAATACTGACGACTCCGGTTTTTAATGAAAACCCGATTGCTTTTCAGATACTGGGCATCTGTTCTGCGCTGGCGGTGACATCGAAACTGGAAACCTCGATCGTCATGTCGCTGGCGGTGACATTCGTAACAGCGTTTTCAAATTTGTCGGTGAGTCTGATTCGTAAGCATATTCCCAGTAGTATCCGGATCATCGTTGAGATGACGATTATTGCATCGCTGGTGATTATTGCCGACCAAATTATCAAAGCATTTGCCTACGATGTCAGTAAGCAACTGTCGGTGTATGTCGGATTAATTATCACTAATTGTATTATTATGGGGCGCGCCGAAGCTTTTGCCCTGAAGAATCCACCCTGGGCGAGTTTTCTCGATGGTATTGGTAATGGTTTGGGATATACGGTAGTTCTGCTGACTGTAGGATTTTTCCGGGAACTGATTGGTTCCGGCAAGCTGCTGGGCTTTCAGGTACTGCCGGTTTATACCGAGGGTGGCTGGTATGTGCCCAACGGATTGTTTGTGTTGCCACCCAGCGCATTTTTTCTGATCGGAATGATTATCTGGGCCCTGCGGACCTGGAAACCGGAACAGGTGCAGGAGGATTAAGGGATGCTGGAACACTATTTAAGTCTGTTTATCAAATCGATTTTCATCGAGAATATGGCCCTGGCGTTCTTCCTCGGAATGTGTACATTTCTGGCGGTTTCCAAAAAAGTTGAAACGGCGGTTGGTCTGGGATTGGCAGTGGTAGTAGTTCAGGCCATTACCATGCCGGTGAATAATTTGCTCTATCGCTTTGTGATCGCCGACGGAGCGCTGGCCTGGGCGGGTTTGCCCGATGTGGATTTGAGTTTTCTCGGACTGATTACTTATATTGGTGTCATTGCCGCCATGGTTCAGATACTGGAAATGGCGTTGGATAAATTTATGCCCAAACTGTATCACGCGCTGGGGATTTTCCTGCCCCTCATCACAGTCAACTGTGCAATCCTGGGTGGTTCTTTGTTCATGGTGGAACGTAATTATAACTTTCCCGAAAGTGTTGTGTTCGGACTGGGCTCCGGCGCCGGTTTTGCATTGGCAATTATCGCGTTAGCCGGGATCCGGGAAAAGATGAAATACAGTAATGTCCCCGCTGGTTTGAGAGGATTGGGGATTACGTTTATAACTGTCGGACTGATGGCGATAGCCTTCATGTTATTTTCAGGAATTCAATTGTAAGGACAGTTCATGACGGGAATAGGTCTTATAGTACTGGGTGTTGTAATGTTCACGGTGATCGTGCTGGCACTAGTGGCGTTGATTCTCTTTGCCAAATCCAGACTGGTTGCCAGCGGGAACGTCAGCATTACGATCAATGATGATCCTGAAAAGTCCATTGAAGTGCCCATCGGTGGTAAACTACTGAATGTTCTGGCTGATAACGAAATATTTTTAGCCTCAGCCTGCGGCGGAGGCGGTACCTGTGGATTGTGTAAGTGTGTCATTACCGAGGGTGGTGGCCAATTACTTCCCACGGAAGTGTCGCTGGTTAACCGCAAGGAAGCCCGCGAGGGTGTTCGTCTGAGTTGTCAGGTAGCAGTGAAGGAAGATATGAAACTGCAAATACCGCCGGAAGTATTTGACGTGCGGAAATGGCAATGTACGGTTAAATCCAATCGGGGTGTCGCTACCTACATCAAAGAACTGGTGTTGCAATTGCCGGAAGGTGAGGATGTCAATTTCCGGGCAGGCGGGTATATACAGATTGAAGCCTCTCCGTACAAAGCAAAGTTTACGGATTTTGACATAGAGGAAAAGTACCGGGAAGACTGGGACCGCAATAACTTATGGCGGTATGTTTCCGATGTGGATGAGGAGCTTGTCCGGGCCTATTCCATGGCCAATTATCCTGAAGAAAAAGGCATTATTATGCTGAATGTGCGCATTGCGACACCGCCACGGGAAAAACCTGATGCGCCTCCCGGGAAAATGTCCTCCTATATTTATAATCTCAAACCCGGCGATAAAGTCATTATTTCAGGTCCCTACGGGGAATTCTTTGCCAGAGGAACGGGGAAAGAGATGATATTTATTGGAGGTGGCGCCGGAATGGCGCCTATGCGCTCGCATATTTTTGACCAGTTAAAACGAGTAAACAGCAAACGAAAAATATCCTTCTGGTACGGAGCCCGGAGTCTTCGGGAAGTCTTTTACGCTAATGAATTTGACGAACTCCAGAAAAATCATGACAATTTTACCTGGAATTTGGCACTTTCCGAACCGACTCCGGAGGATTGCTGGACGGGGAAATGCGGATTCATTCATCATGTGCTACTTGATTTTTATCTGAAAAATCATCCGGCGCCCGAAGATTGCGAGTATTATATTTGTGGTCCGCCCCTGATGAACGACGCCGTTATCCATATGCTGGATAATCTCGGTGTGGAACCGGAAAACATCATGTTTGATGATTTTGGTTAAACCAAAAAAAGCGAGGTAAACGATGAAGTTTGCAGAAGATGTTTTAAATGAAAAAGACCGCCCGATGATCTCTGTACAGCAGGACGTTACGCTTATGTATGCGTTGAGCACAATGGTAAAGAACAATATCGGCGCCATTGTGATTAAAGATGGTGACAGGGTGGTCGGAATATTTACCGAGCGGGACTTGCTGAAGCAGTCCGTCAAGAAAATAGTTGATCCGGAAAAAACGATGATTAAAGATTTGATGACAACGAGCCTGTTCAGCGCTCCCTATAATGATCCGATATATATGCTTTTGGATAAAATTCTGGGAAAACGGGTTCGTCATATTTTTATTGAAAAAGAGGGTAAATATATTGGTATCCTGTCGGCCGGCGATGTCACCAAAGCCTGTCTGAATGAACGAACCCGGGAAATGGAATCCTTCAGCTGGGATTATTACGAAAACTGGCGCTGGAAACCGAAAAAGAAATCCTGAAATTATGTTAAAAATACTTGGTTTGACGATTGTTGTAATGCTGGTATTTACCGCTGTAATGACAGTGATATTTTTTGCTAAAAAAGATCAGCAGAAATCCGGCGGCTGCTGCGGCGGAGCCTGTTCCGCTAGTGAACACGGTGACTCCGGATGCAATTGTAAATAAAACGTTTTAATTTTACGAGTCAATAAGCACTTTTAATTTGACCGTAGGAAATCAGTTAAAATCCTTGCGTGTCAAATAAATTCATTATATATTTTTAGCATAGAAAATTATTAATGGGTAATAGTAACTTATTATGGCTGATAAACAAGTAGAAGAAGTCACTCCAAAAGAAGAGAGAAGACTTTTAAAAAATTTTGATAAAACAATCTATGCCGAAGTAACGAAACTTACATGTACAGATGAAGAATTTTACTTTGAATTTTGTACTAGGCTAGGTGATGTATGGTCCGTTGATTCTCGAATTGTTGTTTCTCATCAACATGCAATGAGAATAAAAAATAAAATTGAAGAATTAATGAATAAGCAAAAAATAGTAGGAAAATAAATGTTTCCACAAATTATTAGTAATAAAGAATCAGATATTGTACTTTGGAGTATGGGGTATGATAACTCCGAATGGACTGAAGAAGATGAAAGCTGTGGATATGTAAATACAGATATTGATAAAAATGCTTTAATTAATCCAAGTCAAGATTACTTCAGTTTTTTAGATTCTTTTTTAAATAAAAATAATATACAAGCCCAATTTCAGGCCTTAAATAGTGAAATTAATAGACTGAATAATGAGATTAAAACATTAAAATCTGAATTGAACAAACAAGAAGTGTTAGAATTAAGAGAGATTCCTTTTAGGCAAGCTCGAAAAGAAATTAAAGAGTGGATTACTTGTCGGGAAAACAGCTGGTATTATAGTGATATTGTTGAGGAACTCGGAATCAATCTCGAGGATGTAATCAAAGTTATTGATGATTTAAATAAAGATGGTATTCGAATAATTGAGCAAGAATAAAATCACTTTTGGTATACATATAGGTGATAAGTTAATTGGTGAAAGAATCACCGTTCAAGCCCGTGATATATCAAAAACAGTGATACTAAATAGAAGTGGTACGCATAAAGCACAACAGATTATTGCACGAAATGATGCTATTGCAGTTTTAGACCGTCCAAAACGGGCAATACTCGAAAAGAAAAAATAATTCTAATTCATAAAAATAATCTAAATTTACGATAGGAAGGTTATAATTGATTGGATATTAGGGGTTATAGTATTTGTGTGTGTTATGAAGATACTTTGGGCGGTGATAGTAGACGCTATAACAGACCGGAGAGATTAATTTAGCGAGGCAAGATTAGTGAGTAAAAGGTTAAAAATTTCGCAAAGATTATTATTTATCCCGATGTACCGTCTCTGGCGAAAAAGCCGGCAGGCAGACGGCGATATATTCGGCACCTTCTTCATCGGGTGAACTATACTGGATCCATCCGTTGGCCTTGACTATAATTGCCTGACCGGCGGTAATATCGTTGGTTTGATCGGCGGTTTTAACTCGCAGCATTCCTTTTAATACAACGGTATATTCGTCGAATTCCGGTGTCTGGCCCGGTTCGGTCCAGCCAGCCGAACTTTTCATCCGGGCGATGCTAACCGCTTCAGTTTTGCTGTTGATCCGGCCGATATATTCTTTAATTATTTTTGGCTTATTACCGGCAGCAGATATGATTGTCGATTTTTCAATAATGGTTGGCATAATGTGTCCTTATTAATTGATTATAAAGTGAGGACGTACCGGTATCCAGAATCTCACGGATAACTTTTGCAATTGTTGGTCCGATACCTTTCAGGTGACGAAGATTCCATTTCATAGAGGAGATCGGTTCATTAATCTGGGAGATTACATAGGCAGCATAACCATAGGACGAGCGATTACCAGACATCTTCAGGTAATAGTCGATATGGTCTAGAATCACGACCACTCGATCATTTTCATCCACGATATCCTGAAATAAATTCAGGGGCATTCGGACTGGGATATTATAATGATCCGCAATAATTTTGAATACGGCGTGAATTGCAGTGTGATATTCACCTGATGCCTGGCCCCATTTATCACTTCTGTATATTTGGTCGTACGAACCGCTGAGTTCCGGATATTGTTGCTGGATGATATTCATGTAGTAGTCCTTCTGACGCCCCTCTTTAAGGGTCATGCCTCCGAAAATAATAAAATCAACACCGGCATCAGTGCCTTTTTTGACTGCATCTTCTATCATTTCACGGGTATCTGAGATGAATGGAATCACCGGCATCAGATACATCCCGCAGGCAATGCCTTCATTTTTAAAGAACCGGATAGCTTCCAGTCTTTCACTGGGTGATGAACAGCCCGGTTCAAATTTTGCGCTGAGTTCATCACTTACCGATGAAAAACTGAAACTGATGATTGCCCGGTTATTGCTGTTAATAGCCTTTATTTTATCAATATCTCGTTTTACCAGAACCGATTTTGTCAGAATATGGACCGGGTGTTTGAAATGCTGAATTAATTCCAAAACCTGCCGGGTGATTTCGTATTTATTCTCGATTGGCTGATAGGCATCTCCGACGCCACCACCGAGCATGATAAAGCCCGATTTCATGGGTTTGCGTTTCCGACCGGGATCGAGTTCCCGGGATAATACTTCAACAGCATTGATTTTCACGGCGACATCGATTCCGAAATCCCCATCCACATAGTAGTTTTCCGCACGACCATCACAGTAGCTACAATTGTGAGTGCAACCACGGAAGAGATTCATACCGTAGCGCGACAAGAACCATGAATCGATACGCCGGTGCTGGCGCAGGATAGATTTTGCGGTGACTTCGGTAATTTTCATTTCAGATCGTTCACGACATTGATCGGTTTACCATCTAGAAATGCCCGGACATTATTGACAACAACATCCATTAGTCGTTGACGGGAAGCAGTTGTGGCCCAGGCGATATGGGGTGAGATGTAACAGTTTTTCGCAGACAGGAGGAGATTATCCGGTGAAGGTGGTTCAGTAGAAAGAACATCCAAACCAGCGGCGGCGATCTTCCCGAAGTTCAAAGCATCGGCTAAATCCTGTTCATGAACAAGTGCTCCCCGGCTGGTGTTGATTAAAAAAGCGGATACTTTCATCATGCTTAAATAATTTTTATCAACAATGTGTTCTGTTTCAGAAGTCAGCGGGCAATGGAGTGTGATGATATCACTTTTCTGGAAAAGGGTTTCCAGCGTCACTTTTTGAAGATTTGTCGATATTTCCAATGATGGGGCAATATCGTAAATAAGGATTTCCATTCCAAATTGTTCAGCAATAGCAGCAACACTGCGGCCAATCCGGCCAAAACCGATAATTCCAAGGGTTAAACCTTCTAATTCTACTAACGGAAAATTCCAGTAACAGAAATCCGGTGATTTTGACCAGTTTCCGTTTTTAACGGAGTTCGAATGTTCTGCGACATGGTGACAGAGATTGAGAATGTGGGCAAATGTCAGCTGGGCCACAGACAGTGTGCTGTAAGCCGGTACATTTAATACCGGGATGAAACGCTTTGCGGCGGCTTCAATATCCACTACATTATATCCGGTCGAGCTGAGCCCGATATATTTTAAGTTCCGTAATTGCTCAATCTCCATGGCTCCGATAACAACTTTATTTGTGATGAGAATATCGGCATCTTTGGCTCTTTCAAGTACTTCTTCGGGTGCAGTCCGGTCGAAAACACGACACGTTCCCAATTTTTCCAGTTCCGCCCAACTCAAATCGCCGGGATTAAGTGTGTGTCCATCCAGTACAACAATGTTCATAGTTACTCCGAAATTGTCTGCAAATTGACGAGATTAATTTTCAATTCCCAACCAGATATTATAGAAGCGTTCCTGGCTTGGGGGCATGTCATTTTTAATCTGTATTTTGTTTTCAGTAGTTTTTTCGACATACTTAATGTTAACCGGCAGCGTGATTTCATTATTGTCTCGCAATACGGGAATTTCCACCAGTGAATCTTCGGGAAGATAATGCCCGGTTTCATCTTTGAAATAGTCATAAAAGATATTCCGGTTGACGACATCGCCTTTTTGAAATCCGATAAATTCACCTTTTTTGACTTTTTTAATGATTAAGCTTTCCACGATACCCGTTCGACTATATTTGACTTTATTTTCCCGAATCGGATAAAGTGGCCGGTTCTCATCGATCGACGGGTAATATTCCACGCCTACAGCATCAAAGATTTTCTGGTAGGGAATTTCTTCACGGCCATCAATATAATTATCAAAAAAGGATTTCAGGTCCGGATGGACACAGGTTACAAATTCATCAAAGAATGATTCCTCGTTAAAAGGATGATCTTTGTTGTATTTTACCATTAGTTCCAAAATTACATCAAGGAGAGTCTTTTCACCATCAGTCAAGCGGATGATTTCAATGTCCAGCAGCATCGCCAAAACAGCCCCGCGCTGATAAACCTGCATGTATTGGCGCTTATACCCTTTTTCAAGTACATTGGCGCTGAATTCCGTGAAAGACATTTTCTCATTGGGGAATTTCTCGCCATTGACCAGTTTTTTTTGCATGGTTTTGACAATGAATTCCTTTGGACTTTTCAGACCTGACCTGACGAGTACCAGCCGTGAAAAATATTCCGTGACACCTTCATAAAGCCAGAGATGCTTCGACATAACCGGGTCGATATAATTAAAATTATCGATGTACTGACTGTGCAGATTCAGCGGAGTGATAATGTGGAAAAACTCGTGGACTGACATGCCGGCGATCATTTCCATTGTTTGATCTAAAAATGCATCACCAATATCGATGGAATACCCGAATGTTGAATTATTATGTTCGAGGGCGCCTCCAATCGGCACACCATTTTTCAATAAATAACCGATAATTCGCAGCATTTTAAAATGCTTACTCTGGATTATTTCACCCAGTTTTTCGGTGTCTTTAAAATAGTAGATAAAGGCATAGTTATCGGCGGGAAGCGAGTCGAGGAAAGATCCGACTGCTTCCATGGACGGATTGATGCTTTTATGAACTATTTCGGCATAGGATATCGATTTGGTATCGTGATAAGTTCCAATCAATACTTCTGTATTACGGACATTAAACCGGACTGTATCCGGTGGAGCGAACATGATCGGACAGTCGGCCAGATGGTGATAGCTATAGGCCTGAAATTGGACCTGTTCGTCACTGATCATGGTTTGCGGCAGGGCTGAGACGCCATAAAGATTGGCCGGTTTTGTAAAACGGATATTCGCCGGACAGTCTACAAAATTCTCGAAATATCCGAATACGGCAAAGGGATTAATAACAAAGTTAGTGCCTTCATCAAAATTTGTTCCCTCCATCGGGTATATGCGGATTAAACCCATGAACATGTCCCAGGTATCGCTGACCGAGTACCTGATTGTATGAGGCCGGGACGCATCAGAAATGATATAGCTGTTTTTACCATCTTTGTTGCAGTGCAGTTTTTTTCCATCTTTATCGAAAGCACCGAACTTATGGATGAACCGGCCAAAATCCGATACTTCATAAGTACCGGGAACGACTTTCGGAAAGTGATATACCAGTTGGTCACTGACAAAATCCTGGCAATTCAAAGTAACCTCAATACGGTCGTGCTGTACATCGTTGAGATCGATTGTATAATGGTAGACGGGTTGAGCCTGACTGTATAAAGAAGTTATCGTCAGTATGATGCAGGCCAGTATTAATTTGATCTGAGCATCATTTGTTCGTTTATTTTGCATAATTCGTCGTCCTATTGGTATATTAAACACGTTAATATATTAATATAAAATAGTCTAAACCTGCAATGAGGAATCTGGATGCAATTTTTTATAATTTCCATTTTATACAATTATGGTCTATTAAATAAAGTTGATGAAATCGATTACTCCTTGTATATCGAATATGTCCAAATTACCGTATAAATTAACTGGTATATGTTTCATGAAGTTAATAGGTTATTTCGTTAAATAAATTGATAGTTAGATAAATCGGAAAGATAGTTTATGAATGAAAAGAAACAGGATATCTGGATACCAGCAATGGGCTGGATAGCACAGGATTCCGGAATGCTCCAACTGGAACAATCATCAGATGGCTTTCATCGGGTGGGAATAAATGGTGTTAAGGTGATAATTGCAACCGGAGATAAAAAAGTAAAATTTATTGTCTTTGAAGATCATACCATTGCACATGTACTGTCGGATATGGATTGTCCGGGAGGGAATATCCAAGTCTGCGGTAAAAAGGCGCTCTATGTTGCTTACTGCAATAATTATGAAGAGATATTATAGTTGATTTTATCAAAACATTTGGGTTAATAATAATTGTTGGGTTATTTCGTTTACCAATAATCAAGCAGTGGGTCTAAAAAATTTATCAACGATCTTGACCGCTTCATTCGCATCGCGGCCGTAGCCATGAGCGCCGATGGAATCGGCATATTTCTGAGTGACAGGTGCGCCACCGATGACAACTTTAACTGTATTATTATTATTTTTAAAATGGTTCGCAACCTGCTCCATATATGTCATGGTCGTGGTGAGCAGGGCACTGCACATGACGATTTGAGCACCGGCAGATACCGCTTCATCATATTTTTCAATTCCGCAGTTGGTTCCCATATCAATCACATCATAACCGGCACCTTTTAACATTATCACGACCAGGTTTTTTCCAATATCGTGTAAATCACCCTTGACGGTTCCGACCGCGATTGTTCCTAGAGATTTGTGGTTGTTTTGTGCTAATATCGGTTCGATTATCGTCAAACCGGCCTGCATGGCCCGGGCAGCGATCAGCATTTCCGGTACATAAATTTCGTTCCTGGAAAAACGTTCGCCCATCTCACGCATCGCCGGAATCATCGAATCATCGAGTAATTCATTGACATCCTGACTCTGATCTATTGCCGTTTGAAAAATAGTTTGGACGGTATTCCGATCGCCCTTCAAAATTGCGTTGTACAGTTCTTCATTTCTTGCCATGGTTTCTCCTGATTACCTTTTATCTGTTAATGATTTTACACCAAGTTCAAACTTTGGAAATGCTCTACTACCTTTTTCCGATTTTCGCCATTGATAATAACCGATACACTGGTTTCTTGAACGGATTGCGGCGCCAGTGTCACTTCCCAGCCGGAATCTGAGTAGTCAATATAGTAAATATCATTGTTTGCGACAATAAAACCTTTCAATCTGTAGATATCGTCGGAGACCGGATTTATAGCGGTTTTTAATTTATCAATAGTTACCGATTTATTGCGAAGCAACAGGATACTGTAATGCGGATCACTGCACAGTGCATATTCGCCGGAAAGGTCTGCAGATTTAGAAATAACTGTGAGAATATCTGGTTCTACTTTACAGAAACATGTCAGGATGATTTGTGCGTCGGAATTAATTTCTCGAATGGTTATTGCCGTCTGATCGGTTTGTAATTGGTTGGCCAGGTCTGTTTTATTAATGATAATGTGAGTTCGACGTAAGTGTACCTAAAAATAAACCTCATGAAATATTTCGAAAAACTGACTGAAATTTACCTAAAATTTACGTTTCTATCGATGAATTCTACAAGACTTTCAATCAGATGATGAAAAAAATCAATTAAACCCGGTCCACAGACATCGTAATCGGAAATATAATCTATACGCCAGTGAGGTTGTGACCATTTTAATCGTTTTCCATTTGAGTGGCTATCGACATCTGAAACATTTTTATCTGTTCTAAGTGCAAAAGCATTTACATTCTAAATTTCCACAAACTGTATTCTATAATTGATTTGTTGAATTATCCCAATCCGTAATATTTCCATTAGCCATTGATTTGAAAAAGCAATCTGTCGGAGCATGCACGGGAATTTCATTTGTGGATTTCACCCCTCTAAGAGTCTGCTATAATCGTCGAATTCAGTCTCACGAAGTCTTTAAGGGAATTGCCCAAAGAGGACATTGCAGTATCGGTTGGTTCTTCGGATTCTGCCAAGGGCATTCCTTTGGAAAAAAAACACCTCATTATCAACGACAAGGGTGAGTTATTAAACTTTGTACTTACTCAGGCAAATGTCGATGACAGACAACCGTTAATTGCTGGAAAGATGCTGTAACAGATCTGGGGTAAACTCTTTGGCGATAAAGGCTATATTTCGCAATCCCTCTTTAATACACTCTTCGTCAGTGGAATTCATCTGATTACTAAAATTCGAAAGAATATGAAAAACACCTCTATGAATATGACCGATAAAATCTTTCTCAGGAAAAGAGCCTTGGTTGAATCTGTGAGTGATGAATTGAAAAATATCTGTCAAATCGAACATTCCAGACATCGAAGTTTTATCAACTTTCTGACAAATCTGCTGGCGGGACTCGTTGCCTATTGTTTCCTGCCCAAAAAACCTCGGATTAAGTGCGAATTTGAATCCTCTAACCAACTCGCTTTCTGCTGATCCTTATATCGAACTCACGTTCACTTATGTTTCCGTTAAACTTAAAATGGGTATTTCTCCTAAGGAGAAATACCCATTTTGTTTATTTTTAATTGTTTCTACAGAATTATATACAGTAAGGTTATATTTATATTTGCTAACTGTGATCCATAGACGATTTACTTAGGCCCATTAACGAACCAATATCATTTTCTTTATATCCGTGAATTCTTCTGCTGTAATTCTATAAAAATAAATTCCACTACTTACCTGGTTTCCATTGTTATTACGGCCATTCCAGATTATTTCATAGGCTCCCGGGTTTTGGACTTTATTAACCAGGTCAATAACTTTTCTTCCCAATACATCATAAATAGACAATGTAACTTTTCCTTTTTTCGTAATATTGTAACTCATTGTTGTCATCGGGTTAAATGGATTGGGATAGTTCTGTAAAAGCGCATACTCCATTGGTATGGTTTCACTTTCACGAATGCTCACTGGATAGTTATCACCAGTGTAGAGGAACTGAACCTCATCTTTGCTTAAGGCCCGGCTATACAACTGTACATTATCAATTTCACCATTAAAGTAATGGCTGCCATCCTGCCCTAACCGTGCTATCTGATCCGCTTTAACGTTCCCCGTAAGATTGGTATGAGCATCCATTAATTCACCGTTTAGATAAATCATTGCCTGTGAACCGTCATAAACACCCACAATATGCAACCATTCACCCTTCTTCAGATAAGCTTCCGGAATACCGGGACGTTCAGCTCCATTTGTTGTTGTCACCTTGAAACGAAGTTCTTTGTTCCCTTTGTCCTCATAAATCACATAGCGATCCAAAGGCGCATCGTAGATCGGTCCAATGCTGGTAGGCATTTCTGTGGGGAGATAATCCAGCTTTACCCAAAATAATAAAGTTACCTCATTCGTATCAATATTCAGTAGCGGAGAATTTGGAATCTCTACATAATCATCCATCCCGTCAAACCTCAGGGCATTACCAAAAACGCCGTCAACCCAGGCCGGGCTATTGAATATTGCCGCGTTATTTCCATTGCCGGTAATATCAACAGCAACCGTATCCGTACCTTCATCTAGCGGCCAGTAACTAATCAAATTATCAAAGTAAGGATAAAATTTGAATGTTTTTTGAGTATTGCTTACGATCGTATTTGGAGTTTGAGCCATATCCGTGATGTTATTAACCGTAATGGTAAAGTCTACATCAGCAACGAGTCCCGTTGCATCAATCATCACATTTGAATTTCCGGCTGATATTTTTGCCGAGTTAATGACCACACTGTTATCGATAGCATAATTTGCAATGTTTTCGGCAAGAGTACTGTCAACCGGCTCGGAAAAATGAATCAGGACTTTGTTCGCTTCGCCTGTTGTCATTACATTTACTATTTCCGGAGGCGTTACATCGGCCCCGGTCGTGGTCATTACTTCATTGCTGAAATAATCACTTTCTATGCCCGCAGCATCTACCGATTTGATCCTGTAATAAAAATTTGTGAATTCCTGAGCGGTAAAATCAATATATTCGGCGGTATCACCAACCGTGGCTATCAATATTGATGCTGTCACTGTAGTGTCCCGGTAAATTTTGTATCCTGAAATACCCTGTACCGGATCGGCCTGATGTTGCCACGACAGCGATACGGTCATCTCTTCCACTTTATTAACGGATAGAGAGGGCACACTAGAACCGGAATATAAATAAGCGACTTCCTGTTCAGTTAATCCACGCCCGTAAACCTGTACATTATCAATTTCACCATTAAAATATGTAGTTCCGGTTCTTCCTAAAAATATATCTCCGGAATTTGCCATTATATTTCCTGACAAAGTGTGTGAATCTTTCAGCTTTCCATTTAAATAAATACTAGCATGGCTGCCGTCGTAAACACCAACAATATGCAACCATTCATCTACCACTAAATCAGAACCCGGAATACCAGGTCTTTCTGCCCACCATGAAGCGGTTGTTACTTTAAATCGTAATTCATTATTCCCTCTATCCCCATAAATAACATAATTATCAGAATCTGAATCATATAGAGGTCCATAAGGCCCAGGCATATCAGCTGGTAAATAATCAAGTTTTACCCAAAGAGATAGAGTCACTGTATTCGTATCAATATTCAAACTGGGTGAGCTGGGAATTAAAACATAATCATCGACACCGTCAAAACTTAGTCCATTTCCAAATTTAGCAGGCGCCCATTGAGTACCGTTTTTTAAAATACCACTATTATTATTTGCGGTACCATCGTAAGCCGTAGTATCAATTCCTTCATCCAGAGACCAGTAGCTCACCAATCCTTCAGGAAAAATTTTGTAAGAAAAACTAATCATCGTCCCGGGGTCAATTATATTAGGCTCTTCCGCCTGATCTTCAATATTGCTAACGGTAAGGGTATATGCCACATCATCTGACAGCAACGAAGTACTTAAAATAACAGTTTCATTACCGACACATATTTTTGCATTTGTAATTGTAACTCCGTTGTCGATAGTATAATTTGAAATCGTCCCGGCAGAAAAGATATCAACTTTCTCATTAAACTGAACATATACTTTTGGGTCTGAGCCAAAGGATGTAACGTTCAGAACCTGAGGCGGCTCTTCGTCAATAATCGCGGTCCTGGCATCCACATATAAGAAAGCGACTTCATCTTCATTTAAAGCGCGGTCAAATACATAAATATTATCCATGCTACCTTCGAAATAGGAGGTTCCGGTGCGACCCACAGTCACTGCCTGACCAGCACTAACATTTCCTGTCAGATTATGTGTATCTTTCAACTCACCATTTAAATATACCATTGCTTTCGTGCCGTCATAGACGCCAATGATGTGGATCCATTCATTTATTACTAAATCCGCGGCTGGAATTCCGGGTCGTTCAGCGCTGTTATTCGTGGTCACTTTGAAGCGCAGTTCGTTGTTACCTCTGTCCTCATAAAGTACATAATTGTCCGTTTCAGAATCAAAGATCGGTCCGTACGCTGTGGGTAATTCAGCCGGTAAATAGGCTAGATTAACCCATACTGAAATGGATACCGCATCTCCGCTTGCAGCAAGCCCGGTGCTGTTTATTTCCACATAATCATCAACTCCGTCAAAGGTCAGGCCATTTGCCACATATCCTCCGGACCAGCTCACACCATTCATTATTGTCCCGTCATTTGAATTTCCGGTTACATCGGTCAGTGTCTGTCCCTCGCTCTGATCAAAGTCCCAGGCGGCTATTGTTTGAGAGAGAAAGTTGGTATGCATAAACACAACAACTTCAGGTTCAACTATCAGATTCGGTATCGTGGCCAGGTCAGCAATCCCAGTAATACTCAATGTATATTCTGTGCCTTCGGCAAGGGCCGATGTATTCAAAATAACCGAAAGTGAGTCGAGCGTCAAAGTAACGCTGTTGATGGTAACATCATTATTAATTTGGTAATTCTCAATTGTTTCAGCTGTTGCTTTATCAACCCACTCACTGAATTTCACAACTATTTTATCTGCTTCACCAAACGAACTGATTGCCACAATCTTTGGAGGTCGACTATCGATTTCAGTTGTGGCGCTTAATTCGTTACTGTAATTTAAACTGGTTAAACCGGCAACATTCTTCGCTTTTAAGCGATAATAAAAAGTGGTCTCTTCCTGCTGGGTTTCATCGATGTAAGATGTTGTATCGGCAACCGTTGTCAGGAGTGTTGTAGCACTGGCCGTAGTATCTCTGTATATTTCGTATCCACTAATACCGCCTTCCATGTCTATAGCCGCATCCCAACTTAGTTTTACTTTGGTGATATTTACTTTTGCTTCCATCATCACAACATCGGATGGTGGGGTGCTATCCATAACTGCAATGGCTGTTTGTGGGTAATCTGTTGTAATAGCATCAACACCAAGGTCAATAAGGTGAAGCATTTCATCAGCGCTATTAACTGTCCACTTATTCATAAACATACCTTTGATATGCGTCGAGTCGAGCAGGGCCTGAGTAACTATTCCGCCCGTACCAACCCATTCACCCCCAATATTACTGACCTGGTTTATATTTTCTTGTATAATGGTTGCAAATAGCTGGACTGGAATAGAGGAGTCAATTTTTTTGGACTGTTCAATCTGTTCAAAAATAAAACTACTGATAATGACCCTGTCCTGCATGTTTCGTTTCTGTACTTCGTCAATTACTTTTTGAACGATTGTTGGTGTGATAGCTTTAATTTCGATAACCACACCGATTTCATTAGGACTGGCCAAGGCCAGCTCAAGCGCTTCGGCTAATGTAGGAATTTTCTCACCTGCAAACTCTTCCCCAAACCATGAACCGGCGTCAAAATAACGTAAATGGATATAATACATTGAACTAACATTGCCACTTCCGTTTGTGGTACGATCTATGGTATCATCGTGTATAATCACCAATGAGTCATCCAATGAAACTCTTACATCAAGTTCAAAATAATCGGCACCAACTTCTATGGCTTTTGAGAACGCAGCCAGGGTATTTTCCGGCGCAAGCGATGCCCCGCCACGATGTGCGATTATCTCTGTTGAAGCTGTCAACTGACAAATGCCTAACATTAATAAAATTGTTAACGAAAAAATGAATTTTTGTGACATAATCACATCTCCTTATCGGTTGATTATAGATTTAGAAAATTTAAATTTATTTTTTTGTAGTTTATGTCGCATATATGAATTTTTTTTACTATATCAATACAATTCCTTTCCGGTGTGCAGTCTTAGTATAGTTTCATTATTTAAACTTGAAATTTCAATCTATCGCACTGAAAAATACAATTTTAATAAAACTATAACAATCACACGTTTGTGTTATTTTGGGGAATTAATTGATGTTTAAAGAACAAAATGTTTCATTTTCCTTTTCGTAGAATGTAAAAAAGTTGTTAATTGCTGGAAAAGGAATGATCAAATACTGAAGTGATAACAAGTTCTCTTTATATACTTTTGAAACTGCTCCGGAGCAGGTATGTACATGGAGTTTACTGTATATGTTTTTAAGGTGGGCGTTAACAGTATGAAAGCTGAGGAAAAGTTTATCAGCAATCTGCTGTTTTGTTAGACCGGTTACTAGTAAATGAAGAATATCCTTCTCACGATCAGTCAGTTTATAATCAGTCTTTTTCGGCTTAAAATTTTTAAACATTTCCAGAACCTTACGGGCTATTTGCATATTCATCGGAGCGCCGCCGCTAAGAACTTCCCTGATCGAGTCAATGATTTTGTTAGGGGAAGAATCTTTTAATAAATACCCGGATGCTCCTGCGCAAAGAGCATTAAATACTTTATCATTGTCATCATAAATCGTGAGAATAACTACATTGATCGTAGGTGAGAAATTTCTAAATTTTTCAATGCCCTGAATACCGTTCATCCCCGGCAATCCAATATCCAGTAGTATTACTTCCGGTGATGGTTCGGTATTTAATTTTTCAAGAGCGTCCTCACACGTTGCAAAAGAAAACGGACAAAACATACCCGGAGAGTTATTAATTAATCCGGACATTGTCTTTCGATACCGAGAATTATCTTCTACTATCCAGATGTTAATATCGTTCATGCTGGTTTATTTATTTTTATCTTCGTCATTTATTATCTTTCAAATTCGAAATTACAATTTATATTAAACTATAACCATACCACATTTGCGGTATTTTCAATTATTGATCAGATATAGTTATTTTATCCTTTTAATGTATTTTTTGAATTTATCCGGCAAAAAGGTAGTGAATTTTAATAAATCCTTTTTTTGATATTTAATTTTGACTTTTAATGGTACCTGTAGATTAATTTGTGCACCTTTTCCTTCTTTGCTGGTTATTTCTAATACAGCGTTTATTTTTTCAGCACGCCTTCTAATGCTATTCAGACCGGTGTTTTCATTGGTTTCATTAACTTTAAATCCGATACCATCATCTTTTATTAATAATTCTATGTTATTGGAATTTGCGTTAATTTGGATATTACAATGCGTAGCTGATGAATGACGCAATACATTGGTTAATGCTTCTTTATAAATTAGAAAAACACTGCGTCTGACTTCCAATCGGAGTTGATCAAGCCTGATCCCTTGAGATGTATTGAATGTCCAGTGTATTCCTGCAAGAAGCCTTGCGGCCGTTTCTTTCATTTTAAAAATAACATCTTCACTAGACGTGTTTTTGGGATTAATGAACCAGATAATATCCCTGATTGCATCAATAGTTTCTTTTGCTGTATTGCTTATATCTTTTAATTGTTCCCGCTCGGATTCGCTCATTTCGGCTCTTTCCAACAGCATCCGGCTTTCGACATTAATACTGCTAAGATTACTTCCAATTTCATCATGAAGATCGCTGGAAATATTCAAACGGATACGGTGAATTTCAAGCAATTGGTGTACTCTGTATTTGTAAATTGCATAGCTCAAAATAATCACAATAGCTGCTATTAATAATTTAGACCACCATGTCATCCACCACGGGGGAAGAATTATTATAGATAGTGAAATTGGTTTACTCCAAATTCTGTCGACATTGCATGCTTTTACCTGAAATGTGTAAGAACCCGGCCGAATGTCAGTATAGGTGGCTGTTGATTTTGTGCTTGAATCGACCCAATACGGGTCAATTCCTTTTAAAATATAAGAATAACTATGTTTATTCTTTGGGGCTATGTCAAGTGCCATAAATTCTATAATTAAAAAGTTTTGGTTATGAGGTAGCGTGATCACTGAAACAGATCGGAGAGATTGATGCAATACTGCCTCTTTATCAAAAATCTTAAATGAAGTTATTACAACTGGCGGAGGTATAGTATCAAGTTTAATATCATCCGGGTGAAAAGAGATAAATCCATTGATGCCGCCAAAATACATTATTCCTGAACAATTCTTATAACATGCACGCCAGTTAAACTGGTTATGTATAATCCCGTCTGTTTCATCGTATGTGCGGAATTTTTCGGTATTCGGATTAAACTTCACTAATCCTTTCATCGTGCTTATCCATAGATTGTTTCTTGAATCTTCAAGTACGCCAAAAACCACATCATTGGGAAGACCATTTCTGGTTGTATAAATTGAAAATTCACCTGTTTTTTTGTCGAATTTGTTTAAACCTCCGCTGTGTGTACCAATCCAGATAAAGCCTTTTGAATCTTGATATATGGTAGTTATTTTGTTTGTACTGAGGCTAAAAGGATTCTTTAGATCCGGCAGGTAGTGGTAAACCTTTTTGCTTTCAGGATCGTAACGCATAAGTCCGTCCAGCCATGTTCCAATCCAAAGATTTCCTTCCTTATCTTCAAATAAAGCATTTGTTTGAATATTTGTGTGAAAAGATTCTGAATCGGGACCAACATCCGGTGAATACACTTCAAAAGATTCTGATTTTCTGTCCAGCACCTGGAGCGCCTCATTTGTGCCAATCAGGAATAAGCTATCACGTGTTTCCAAAATATGCTGTACCCAGTTGGATCTTATACTGGTTGGAATATTCGGATCGTAAATGAAATGTTTATATTTTCCTGTCTGTGGATCATACCTGTTTAAACCGCCATTTCTGGTTCCAATCCATAGAATTCCATAACGGTCTTCATAAATTGTAACAACATCATCTTCAGTCAAACTATTGCTATTATTTGGATCATGCTTAAAATGTGTGATTGTATTGGTGGTTTTATCAATACGGTCAAATCCTCCACCTCCAAGGCCAATCCACAAAACATTATTCTTTCCCTCAACAATACTACTAACTACTCGTCCACCAAGACTTGTTTTCCGTACTGGCAAATATCTGTACTGAATAAAAGGTTTAACTGCCGGTAGCTTATTTAAACCATCTTCTGTTCCAATCCAGATATTATTTCTGCTGTCCTGGTAAATACACCTGATACGATTGGAAATAAGAGAGTTCGGATTATCATCTTCGCGCTCAAAATGTGTAAACCGGGTACCACCGTTTTTTTTGTTTATAAACTGAAACAATCCATGGTATTCGTAACTGCCTGCCCAGATTCTGCTTTGACGATCCCTGATTATTTGCCGTATTGGAGTTGTAAGAAGTAATTTTTGGTTTGACGGAACACCAGGATGATGTGTAATTCTGCGAGTATTTAAATCGAAACAGTCAATGCCTGATTCCGTACTTAAATACAAGACTTTGTTGGAGTCATTATAAACAAACTGAATTGAATTGTTGGCAATGGAGTTTATATTATTTGGATCATGAATGAATTGTTCAAATTCTCCGCTACCTGGATTAAATTTTATAAGTCCTTTTCCGATTGTACCAAGCCACAGTATATACTGTTTGTCTTCAGCAATGGAAGTAATATTGTCAGCCGGGAATCCCTTTATGCGATTTGATTTTGTATTAAATGAAGTAACCTGATGGGTTTTGGGGTCGAGTTTATTGAGACCACCGGTTGTCGTTCCATACCATATAAATCCATGGTGATCTTCGATTATAGATTGTACGTAATCATCGTTTTTATCAGGTGCATCACAACGCATAAATAATTCATAATCTGGATCAAAATGACATAAACCGCCCCCCCATGTTCCTATCCAGAATGCACCATCACGACTTTCAAATAAAGACATAACATAATTTTCAGGTAATGAAGCTGAATCAGTCGGATTATGGTTAAAAATTTTGAAGTGATTTCCATCGAAACGATTCAATCCATCTTTAGTGGCAATCCACAAGTAGCCGTCATTGGTTTGCAGAACATTATTTATTGAATTATTGGAAAGACCTTCATTAATGGTGAGACGCTCGAAAGATAATGAATAGTGCTGGGCATTAGTGGGAATCCATAAAAAAAATACGCACAGAGAAATGAACAGTATATTATTAAAAAGTTTTATCATGTCAATTTATAGTTTCTATTATTGCTAAAAAACGAGGTTCTTTTAAATTAATTTACGACCATATTGCATTAGTTAAAACTAATTTTTCTTTAGGTGCTCTCTAAACGGATTAGGATAATTATTACCAAGGAAATGATTGTCATTTATTGCGAATAAATAGAATATTGGAATGCGGATCACTGCACAGTGCATATTCGCCGGAAAGGTCTGCAGATTTAGAAATGACTGTGAGAATATCTGGTTCTACTTTACAGAAACTTGTCAGGATGATTTGTGCGTCGGAATTAATTTCTCGAATGGTTATTGCCGTCTGGTGCAAACATTACGTTTCATCGCCTGGCCTGGGATACCGGGCATGAGTCGATCAGTCTGAATGCCGGTCCCGATTTGCGTTATCATACGTTGGTCAGTGACGCCACAGCTCTGCATACGCATGAATTTGCCGAGTTTTTCCTGATTATCAGCGGCAAAATTAAACATCTGGTGAATAGTGAATATCAGGAACTTCAGGCCGGAACGCTGGTGTTTATCAGGCCTACCGATGTTCATGGGTTTGAACATCTGGCAGGGTCCGTTTGTGAACTGGTCAATGTTGCCTTTAAACTGGAATTTCTGCGGGACTTAAGCGCTTACCTGGGGAATGATTTCTTTTTGCGGAAATATACCGGACCGGTGACGTCGCCGGTATTTAAACTTTCACTTTCAGAAACGGATGAGCTGGCGACCCGGCTGATTCGGATGAATACGCTTCAAAACACTGCCTATGACATAGCTCGCTTGAAAATTAAAATAATGATAGCTGAAATATTTACGCGCTTTTTCCTCGATACGGGATTTTTCAGTATTAATAGTGAACGCCCCGAATGGTTTGAGCAGTTGAATCTTGAAATGGCTAAGCGCGAGAACCTGTTTGGGGGGCTGAAGAGAATGAAACAGCTGGCGCCCTGCACTCAGGAACATTTGTGCAAATGTTTTCGCAAATATCTGGATAAAACGCCGACGGAATTTATCAATGAACAACGCATTAAACAGGCGGCTAAGCAAATTGTGGAAACCGATGCGAAAATTCTGGCGGTTGCGATGGAATTGGGATTTATAAGTCTCAGTCGTTTTTACAGCATGTTTAAAAAATTCTATGGTATATCGCCGGCTAAGTACCGATTGATGAGCCGACAGAACGATATTCCCCTTTAACAAGAAAGGAACACCATGAAACTGCTTATGAATTTTAATAATCTTTCTTTAATTTTACTGTTGCTGATTCTTCCAATGCAATTACTGGCTGCTGTACGTTTGCCCGGAATATTCACGAATAATATGGTCATACAGCGCAATATTCCTTTTAATATCTGGGGCTGGGCGGCCCCCGCAGAACCGGTTTCAATTAAAACCAGTTGGGGAAGCACTGTTCAAACAGTGACTGCCGGGGAAGACGGCGCCTGGCGGATAAGCATTCAGCCGCCTAAAAAAGGTGGTCCATATGATATAAAATTGCCGGCGAAAATACGATTGTACTGGATAACCTGTTATGCGGCGATGTCTGGATTTGTTCCGGCCAATCCAATATGGAAATGGGAATGAAACTCGTTTTGAACGCAACCGAAGAAATCCGACAGGCCAATTACCCTGAAATCCGACTTTTCGATATCGGCAAAGCCGAAAGCGATACCGTTTTTTCTGATGTAAAAGGAAAATGGAAAGTCTGTACAGCGGAGACAATCAGTGAAGGCGACTGGGAAGGATTTTCAGCGGTCGCCTATTTTTTCGGACGGCGCATTCATAAAGAACTCAAGGTTCCTGTCGGGTTAATCGATATATCCTGGAGTGCGACGCACATTGAGCCGTGGATTGCTCCGGAAGGATATCACACAGTCAGGGAAGTGTCGGAATTATATGACAATCGTTTTCAAACAGCTGCCGGAGGTGTCTGGGGTGAGCCTTATCGGCCAGCCAGGATTTATAACGCTATGGTGGCACCGGTCAGTACATTCCCAATCCGGGGTGTGCTCTGGTATCAGGGCGAATCCAATGTAGGCGACGGTATGCAGTATTATTATAAAATGAATGCATTGATTACCGGCTGGCGGCAGCTATGGAAACAGGGTGATTTTCCATTCTATTTTGTGCAGATTGCACCATATCGGGACTATGCTGAAGGGGAACTGGCAAAATTGTGGGAGGCCCAACGCAAAACTCTGGAAATTTCAAATACAGGGATGGCTAAAACCGAAGATATTGGCGATTGGAACGAAATTCATCCGAAGAATAAACTGGATGTGGGTGAACGTCTTGCAAAAATTGCGTTGAAGCAGGCTTACGGGATCAAATAATTTATTTTTGCCCATTTGGACTTATTAGTGGTTTAATCCGTTTTGTGCTACTACTATCGAACAAATGAATCATAGCCGGATTGACAAACAGCTCAATGGAGTTCTCATTGTAACTCTGAGGATCATACTGTTTGCTGATACATGTCAGACTTTGGGGACCTTTTGATAAATATAAGATTGTCTCATTACCTAATGGCTCGACCAGCTCGAGATTTGCTTCAAATTTATAATCCTTTTGGGATTCGCTGTGAATTGCCAAACCATCGGGGCGAATGCCAACCACGATCTCTTTGTCAATTTGATTATTCAGTTGCGACTGATATTTTTGTGGAATTGGGAGTGTGATTTTAGTGTCTTCAGAATAGAGCATATTATCATTAGAAACTTTGGTTGCAATGAAATTCATTGCCGGACTACCGATAAAACCGGCGACGAAAAGATCTGCGGGTTCGTTAAAGATGTTCAGGGGTGTATCTAATTGATGAATGACCCCGTCTTTCATGACGGCTATCCGGCTGCCCATTGTCATTGCCTCGACCTGATCATGGGTAACGTATACCATCGTAGTTTTTAACTGTTTGTGAAGTTTTTTGATCTCAGCGCGCATCTGGACCCGCAATTTCGCGTCAAGATTGGAAAGCGGTTCATCAAATAAAAACACCTGTGGTTTGCGAACGATCGCCCGCCCCAGTGCCACCCGCTGGCGCTGACCACCTGACAATTGCTTGGGTTTTCGGTCGAGTAAATCGGTGATCTCTAAAATATTTGCCGCTTCGTTTACCCGTTCCCGGATTTTATCTTTTGAATATTTGCGCAACTTAAGTCCAAATGCCATGTTATCGTATACACTCATGTGCGGATAGAGGGCGTAATTCTGAAATACCATTGAGATATCCCGGTCTTTTGGTGGAATGTTATTGACCAATTTTCCGGCAATAGAAATATCTCCGCTGCCGGCAGTTTCCAGCCCGGCGATCAGACGCAGGGTGGTACTTTTACCACACCCGGAAGGGCCGACCAGAACCAGAAATTCTCCATCATTAACGGTGAGATTGAGGTTTTCAATGACCGGTTTGTTGGAGTCAAATCCTTTTGTGATATTCTTTAATTCAATGTGTGTCATATAGGTCCCGTTAGTATTAAGAAAGATTAAAGTGACTTTTCTCAATATGAGTTATTCTGCATGCAAGATCCAATTCACCGGAAGCAACAATGAAATAATCAGTCATCTCTTCGATTCCAGTAGTAAAGACAACGCCATTTAGATAAATCTGTTCGGAATATTTTTGTGTTAAATCATTACTGGATTCTAATATCGGATCTTGGTCGTTGATGAATAGTATTTTTTCCGGACAATCTTTTTCAGCAATTGCATGAAATGTGCGGTAGCAGCCGATCGGGCCGCATTTATCTACTCCGTGGAAAAGAATCAGCCAACCCGCATCGGTTTTAATCGGCGGCGCCCCACCGCCAAGTTTCAAGGATATCAGAGAATTGTTCCTGGCTCGAATATAGGGAGTGTCAGTCGGTTTCCAATGGAGAAGATCGGGAGATACGGCGAGATTGATGGATGTACCCGGCAGATACTCCGAATTACCCGGAACGGTAAAGTAAAGTTCTCCTAATGGACGGGTCAGCGCATAGTATTTGCCGTTTATTTTTTCCGGAAACAGGACCATATCTTTATTTTGATGATCCATAATTATTCCCAGTAGTGTATAATCCAGGCCGTTTTCGGAAGAATAAAGCGTTGTCGAGTGTCTTTCAGAGCTGACTGAACAGCTTGTCATATAGTAGGTATTTTCAATTTTTGTGATGCGCGGATCCTCCACGCCATATTCCTGGTAACTTGTCAGGGGTTCGATGATTTTATCATAATGGATGTTGATGATATCCAGACCATCGGGGCTTAATTCGACAGGCAAGAACCAGGAAAAGGAGGTCAGACCAAATACCTTTAAGTGGTCATACTCAAGGAACCGGAATTTTCTCGGATCGGAGGTGTCCAGCTGAAAGGTCGGATGTTCTTCGACAACATATCCCTTTTCACATGACCAGCGGATGTAGCGGAATTTTCCCTCTTTGATTGGTTCTTTAATGGATTCGGCGACCCTCACCATTATCAGGAGATTGCCATTTGGCAGACGGGTAAGACCGGGATTGAAAGCGCCCAAAATGTAAGTCTCAAGGCCGGTGCTGTTGTGGATCGGACATCT
>JAHJGX010000185.1 GCA_018824205.1 bacterium | reverse complement strand
GTCGTGGCAGACAGTCTCAGTGCGGAGATTTGCCAAAAATCACAGGATACGCGAAAACCCCAACCATATTTATAAAATTCCTTGGATACATCGTCTGTAAAATCATAAATACCGGAGCTGATCCAGACGGTTGACGCATTTGTTTTAAAGACTAAAAGTAGAAACAGAAAAAATACTTTTTTATAAATTTCTATTCTCATTAATCTCATTAAAAACACCTATTGCTTTCATATTTATTTTATCATTAAAAGTAAACAGGAGGTAATGGTAATAGTCGCCTCCGTAACCATGAATAAGGGGCGCTCCGGCTCCGCCACTGATAATATAGTTTATTCCATCTTTTTTCATGTAATGATACATGTGATCGTGTCCGGCGACCACAGCCCTGATTTTTTTGTTCTGCTTAAATAATTCATGCATTTCCCGGGCATTGTCAAGCGTTTCGCCCTTATGAATTCCCTGTCGATATAAAGGACGATGCATAAAAATGAATATTCCCGAAATATCATCTGAAATTGAAGCGGAGTCCAATTGTGCTTTCAGCCAGTCCAGCTGCATGTTTGAAATTGAATTTTCCTCGCCCGGGATTTCAGTGTCGAGAATAATCATGAGCTGGTCCTTGACCTGCTTGGAAAAATAGAAGGGCTGTCCTTCGGGAATACCAGTTTGTACACGGTAGAGCCATTCCGAAGCAGCGTCGTTGCCCTCATGATTGCCGCGCACGATTAAAAGTGGCATTTTCTCTGTAATTGGGTCGGAATATTTCCAGAATTTCAGCCACTCGGCTTCATTCCCGGGTTCCAGCATAATGTCGCCCAGGCAAACCGCCAGCAACGGAGCTGGTTTTTCAGAACCCATACTGATGGCTAATTTTTTATATATTCCAAATCCCTGACGCAGATCGCCAAATGCCACAAATGACCAGTCCCCATCATTGTAGTAAGGCGCGCTCGAATTCTGACATCCGAATATTCCTGCCATTATAGCAAAATAAAATAACAGGAAACTCAGATGTCTTAAGTATTTCAATAAATTCATTTTTGCTTCATTGCTTTAATTGGCAAGGTTTTCGTCTTTGTTAATTTGCCTTTTCTCAAGCAACGGGTGTGGTCGTGGTCGACAAGCCCGGCGGTATTTCTGGACAATCGGACATGGCATCCGGAAGCCGGAAAATTGTTAACCGGTTCGTGGATTTTCGGCAAGATATTTTTTTATCGTCGTTCATAATTGTATCTTCGAGTCGCTGACAATGATGATCATTAATGATCAGTAATTTTTAAATTGGGTGAAAATTTCAGTATTTCCGCAGCCGCCCGATGTCCTGCATTTCCATCACGGTTGTCGAGCATCAGGTCTGTCAATTCTTTTCGGGCTTCTGCAAATTCGCCGGGATTGTTGAGCGCTCGTTCAATTGCATTCTCAATTTCACTAAAAGCATCTATTCTGATAGATACTTTTTCGATTATTTCAATAACATCAGGCAAAGTCCGGGGAGTTTGCGGAATCCGGAAAGTAATGACCGGTTTGTCAAGCATACAAAATTCGGCAATCAGGGAATTTGTGTCTCCCACACAAACATCGGATAAGAGGATATATTTCAAAATGACATTATCATTAATAAAGATAATTTTCGGATTATTTTTTAAAGCGATTTTATATTTCTCGCTCATCCAATTATGGACGGTGGCTAATAAATTATATCGATCGGAAATTTGACCGATTTTATCATACCATTTTTCGATAGCCGACATTCCACTCCCATCCCATGTTGACGAGAATAAAACGGTCTTTTTACTTTTATTCAGACCGATCCTGGCGGCTAATGTATAAAGTTCTTCTTTTGTAATGGACCCATTGTACACACTGTCGATTTTGGGGTATCCGATCGATTTGGCGGTTCTGACGCCTCTCTTTTTCACTCTTTCAACATCGATTTCTGACGTCATGAGAAAAACATCGAACATGTTGTAGTATTTTGCCTTAGAAAATCTTTTAAAGTTGTAGGCGCCATGTTCGAGTCCGATTTTTTTGATTTTGGGAGAGGGAAATCGCCATGCAGAGTTTCGGAACATGATGACGGTATTTGGAAATGCCGGCCAGCGTTTTGAATAATATCCGGCTCTTAACAGGCTGCGCTGCACAGTTGAATTTTTAGCCACAATTTGCACTTTTTTGAGATGTTTCTGGATATTCGAAAACAGCTCTACATCAAGAACATCTTCACAATAGAGAACTGTTTTATCGGTCCTTCGGAATAAATTAACGATTCGCCAGGTCAGGGTATATGGATATTTGATTAAATAATAACTCAGTGTCATCGCGAATCTTCCTTCTGCAAGGCGGCTGCGGGCAGGCTCAACATTCCGGCGTCTATCTGTTTCATGCAGTGTATGTCTTTTCCCGACCAAGTGCTTCTGCCGTGCATTTCTATTATCATATCGTTTTTTCTTCTGTGTTTCGGTATTGATATTATTCAGGATAAATGAACTGAACCGGTTCAGAATAATTACAGGCGCCGAATATGCCAAAGGCTCCCGGAATGTTAGAACTGATAAATACCGGTTCAATAAAAGGATTAATTTTTGCATTCTTCTGCTTATCCAGGTCGTCAAAGAAACGGGCGCTGGCTTTATCAAGTGTCTGGATATAAACCGAGGCGGTGTCACCCTGCTCATGTTTAAAAGCCGGCTCAATGACAATCTTCAGCGGCGCGCCGTCAATATTTGTATCAAAAAACATGGAACGCCCCAGTTCTGTCGCCGGAAAAGGACCGGTCGCACAATCCGGAATATTAGGATTGGAAGTGTCCAGAATCCGGCTCATGCGGTAGCGATAATAATTTTTTTCACCGGGTAAATCTTTAAAAGAGACCACGACGCCCTCATGGTCGCCAAAGATGTCCTTGAAAGATGACACGAATGAAACTGAATCGATCTTTACCGACGAAAGGTTGACATCCGTATCCGCCTCGTAAGCGTTGCCCTCGTGCTGGATTTTGAGGTGGTAGCTCTGTCCCTGGATAATGGGAATATTACCGCGATAGAAATATTCATTCTGACAGTTATAATAGTTGTACCCAGTCGCAATTTTGAGTGTATCCACGCCCAGTGAATTGCTCAGAGTGACTGTTGCGTTATCCACAAAATATTCAAGATTTGTCGATATTGTATCAAAATACGCCACCGTGTTTCCCAGATACAGTTTGGGAATTTGACTGGGTTCCAGAATACACTCTACCGACAGCTGGCTTTCAAAAGGCAAGCGCTTGATAGTAATGGTCTTTTCACAACCGCCGAGCAAAAGCCCGGTGAGAATAATCAGGTAAATCAACTGTGTTTTTTTCATGATTTTCGACCCTAAAAATTGAAGTTATAACTGATACCTGGAATTATTGGTAGCAGAGAAACCTGTTTAGCGAACGCTTTTTTCGACGCTGGTTCGACATCGACATACACAAAGTACGGATTCATGCGGCTGTATGCATTGTAGATGCTGATGACCAGCTCGCCGTCATAACTTTGGTGAAATAAATGCCCTTTATGCTTATAGGTGGCGGCGACGTCCAGCCGATGGTAGGGGTTCAGGCGATAGTTATTCTTACCGGTATAAACATCAAAAACACCGTTATAAAGATCGCCGCCTTCATACACGCTCACCCTGCCGCCCGGTAAGGTCATGGCATTGCCGGAAGTAAAAATAAAATTTGAGGACAGAATCCAGTTTTTATTTAATTCATAGACCCCAACGAGTGCAAGATTGTGGCGTCGGTCATATTTAAATGGGAAAACCTTGCCAAAATTCAGATCAGGAAATTGCTGATTCGTCCAGGAAAGGGTATAGGAAAGCCAGCCGCTGAATCGTCCGGCTTTCTTCTTGAGGAAAAATTCGACTCCGTAAGACCAGCCTTTACCGAAGACAAGTTGGCTGTCAATATTAGTCTGCTCGATAAGCCGCGTTCCCTCTTTAAATGCGACCTGCCTGTCCATGGTTTTGTAATACGTTTCCACGCTGGCTTCGTAGGAATTATCCTTCAGATTTAAAAAGTATCCCAGGGCGATCTGTTTTGACCGTTGCGGTTTTACAATATCACTCGACGGAAGCCAGATGTCAGTGGGGATCGAGGCGGTCGCGCTCGGAACCAGATGCACAAACTGGTTCATGACAGTATAAGCGGCTTTGACGGATGAATTTTCAGTAAGCGTGTACTTGATTGTTGACCGCGGTTCAACACAATAGTAGGAGGTGTTCCCGGTTTGGAATCCGGGCCGTCGCAAACCAATATTGATACCCAAACGGTCCGTCAAATTAACCTCGTCATTGATATAAAGTGCAGCTTCGGAGGCAATTTTTGTCTGAATAATACCGGGATTAATTACTTTTAAGGTGGAATCTTTCGGCGCTTTGCCGGAAGTGCCGGTAGGGGTGAAAGTATGATGTGTATAGTTGAATCCAAATTTCACAGTATTCTTTGGATTCTGGAAATATTCAAAATCGACTTTTCCGTTATAGTCTTCGATTTTTGAATAGAACTCAGCGAAGAAGCTGCTCTGGATTGTTTTGAGATCCATCAGATAACCATTATAGATCAACGACGTATTGACAAATAATTTTTCATTAAGAATGTGGTTCCAGCGAAAAGTTGCGGTTTTGTTACCGAACATAAAGTCATAATTAAGACTGTTTGCAGCCACGTAAGCTGCCCGGTCTTGTCCGTTGAAATAACTGAAAAACATTCTGTCTTTATCGGATAATTTGAAATTGACTTTGGCATTTATATCATAAAAAGAATAGTTGGTGCTCAATATTTTGGGGAAGGGTTTCAGTAAAAGATCCATATAGGTTCGGCGGGCGGAGATGATAAAAGAAGCCCTGTTTTTCACAATGGGACCTTCAATCGTCAGTTTAGAATTGATCAGGCCCAGGCCAAGATCCAGATGATAGGCTTTGTCGTTACCTTCTTTCATCGTAATATCCATACTGGACGACAAGCGTCCGCCGTATTGGGCTGGGAAACCACCTTTAATTAATGTGACATTATTGATTGCCCGGGAATTGAAGGCGCTTAAAAGCCCAAACAGATGATTCGGATTATACACAGTGGCTTCGTCAAGTAAAACCAGATTCTGGTCGGCATTGCCACCTCTGACAAAGTAGCCCGTAGTGCCTTCCGAACCGGATTGCACGCCCGGCAGTAATTGAACAACTTTTAATATATCGGTTTCTCCGAGAATTGCCGGGAGCTTGTTCATCGTCCTGACCGGAATGTCGACGATACTCATTTGTTTGGTTTCAATGTTCTCGTTTTGTCTATGCCCGGAGACGACGATTTCATTAAGGGCAATGGCGCCTGGAGTAAGGGTAACATCAAGTTTCAGGTTATCTTTGATATACAGCTTTTTAATTTGAGGTTCGAATCCGATATACGAATAGATTACTCCAATACTGTCACTGTATGGTACGGACAGGGAATAAAAGCCGTAAGAATTAGTAGTCGTCCCGGTTTTTATCTTACTTATGTAGATATTTGCTCCGATCAGTGCTTCACCGCTGGATGCGTCTCTCATAAATCCACTGATAGTTACTGTTTTTCCGAATGCCGTAAGCGTTACAAAGAGCAGGATTAATCCAATTTTGGTTCGCATAATTTTCCTTTCACGATTCAAATCTCAGTAATCCATTCTGACAAATACCATGCCCTAAAAATATATTTCGGGTGAATTATTCATTTGTCGTCGGGAAGTATTCTTTTCCAAAGAATAATAATACCGTATTTGCCAATCCTCTCAGTATCCGGTGCGTTACTCAATGCGCCAATAAGCTGACGATTATCGGCAAATATTTAACACGATCCGCGATGGGATCTTTTGAATAGTGAGGAGACCTATTCTATGAATATCTATCTTATAAGCAGATATTGAGTGTGGATTTATCGGGATATCGACATTACGTGAAGAATTTTGGTCTTCTGTAAACCAGATATCCAAATATAAATAGATGAATTTAGAAACTAATTATAAATGATACCTGTATCTATAGGGCTAAAATTCCCAGCTACATCCGATAATCGGTACTATACTAAACCAGTTCCTATCATCATGAGGATAAATATAGCCACCCTGCCCATCAGGAATCGTTTGCAGATTGCTGAAACTGATTACTCTAAGCACTAAAAACAGGTTGAATAATTTCATTTTACCTCCCCCTGGCATTGAGACGATATTATTTTCCCTGTATCATTCTCAAAATAAATAAAATCTGCTGATGTTCCGGATATTTTTTTCAATCGGTTAATACTCTCAAAGGCGGCATTGCCAGTTATTATTCGGGGTTGATAGTTGATACGATGGTCACGATTTTTTATATAGGCTGGAAAAATTGTAAGTTCAGTATAGGTTTCCTGAAAAATAATCGCCAGCATTATTGATTCAGCTTTACTGTTTCCCGAGCCGAATGCAAAGTTCCCGATGCTGTAAAATATGGGTCGGTTTTTATACATCTCAAAAGGCTGAACAACGTGCGGGTGATGGCCAATGACGATATCCGCACCACAGTCGACGGCAAAATGAGCTTTCTCTCGGTCCTCTTCTGATGGATATCGTTCGTAAGGAACACCCCAATGCACAGTTACAACCACCCTATCGACATAGGGACGTAAGTCATGGATATCGTTGGCGACATGTTCCTGAGTATCTATGGCACTACCCGGTTTTGAGCCCCGGGCCGATGTCCGGCGATTCCAATAATATCCCAATAAGCCAATCTTATATTTACCTGCCTGCAAAATTGCCGGAACGTGCGCGTTTTCCTCATTTTCTCCGGCGCCAATGTACCTGATCCCATGTTTTTTGAGGGCGGAGAACGTTTCAAGAACCCCCTGACGGCCGCAATCCAATATATGATTGTTGGCCATAGTCACTACATTAAATCCAGCGCGCCGAAGTATTCGGGCATTTTTAGGATTTACTCTGTAACTATAATTACGTTCTTGTTTCTTAGTTATCTTTGCTAAAGGGCCTTCCAGATTGCCTAAAACAATGCTCGACCTTCTTAAAATAGGATAAACAGAATAAAACGGATATTCAGGGCCGAATTTATGAAGGAGTTTATTCATCCTTGAACCGAGCATAATATCGCCAACCACCGTTAATGAAAAAGGACCGGTTTTATTTGTTCCTAATTTCGTTTCAAGTTCCTGACGCGATAATATTTCATTCGTTTTAGGAATAATAGCATGCTCGTCTCGTTTTAAAATATGTATGACCGATTTTTCTATGTTCCGGTCCGGCACGTTAATGGTTGGAATGTGTCCCGCATTTAAATCTCTGCAAGGAATAGACCTTTTCAGATTTTTACTATCTATTCCTCTTTGTGAAAAACATTTTGTAATAATTTCGGAGTGCCTGCCATCATAACAGATTTTATCAGCCTCTGCCAAAGAAGCTCTGCCGGTACCAAATCCAGAGCGGCATTTACGGGCGCCGGTTGTCGTCGGGTTGAATTCTGAATCCTGTAATTGTCCCATTAAAATGAGGGATTTCAAAACGATCAAATCCATTTTTCGGGATCCATCAGAGTACATTTCACAAAATTCATTGCGCATATCCCAAAGAGCCGCGCCATAGATTGTCCCGTTCAAATGCGGATCGGCATTGCTCCCTGAATCAAAAGCAGTCATGGTCTTTATGGAAGCCAGACTTCGGGGATGAATTTCATTCCTGGTGTGTTTCCGGTGCCATGTCCAAATGTGGGGACAATCCAGCATTGTAGCCGCCCAATAATCACTTATGGCTTCATCCAGATCCGATTTCTGGTTGCTTTGCCTGTGAGGAGCCCGAAAACGGTTAGCCATAAAATCGGCTGTATGTCTTGTTACGTGATGCCCGTATTCGTGGTAAATAATTCCTGCATTATGAGATGCATTGCAGCGATATTTACATTTGGCGAATTCCGGCAATGCCCCAAATTCGGTCAGCCGCCAGCCCGGACCAAGATGAATCTCTCCATCGGGTGAAATTGGATGAAATTCTGGCGTATCCGGCAGATTTCTGGAAGACGACCGGTAATGCCCGCCCTGGAATGGCAAGCATTTCCCACTTTTTAGTCCCCGGCAGCCATCCCTTTTACCGTTCTGTGTGTAAATCGCAGGATGCGCATTCACAACCACTTTCAGGCGTGGTAACGGACGTTCTCCCAGTTCGTTCAGAAGTTCATCAATATATGATGCGATTTTATTGATGTGGTAAAAAGTATTCACTTCTCCGAACCGCGCTGCCTGAATATTTTTATACCTTCTAAATTCATCTACCAAGGCTTCTTTATCCATTCTTCCGCCGCCATTAAAAGGCTCGAAAATGAAATTGCCCTCTGAATCAGGTTGGGCATCACCAAGTGGAGTTGGAATTATGGATCCTGAATGTTCATCCGGCAGGTTGATGGTTCCGGCATTTTTAATGACTGCATACGGGCTTGACAAATGATTTTCTAAATTAAAAGAGCCATTAAGCCATGAAAGAGATACAATTGATTTCTGGATAGAACCACCCAAAGGTAAAGACGCATCAGGGGTCCAAAGGTAAACCTGCCCTAAAACTTGTTTTTGTTTTTTATCAGAACTGATGGCTATCATGCAATGAACATTGTTTTCTATAAAAAGATACGTTTATCTCAAAGATAAAGGGTATAGACTAGTTAAGCGGATTTTCTTTGATGATTTTGAGAATAAGTTTGTTCAAAATATTCCGATCATTTCTATGGTTAAATCTAAACTCCGTTTCTTTCAAATGCAGGTAAAAAGTATTTTTGTTCAGGCCTCTGAATTTACTAAGTCTGGTTTTTGCAAACGCCCAAAAGCTTTCTATACCGTTGATGTGAGATTTTCCATTTACAAATTCGTTGATTCCATGTTTGACGCGATAATGTTTTTGGTAACCAATATCTACCAGCCCGGAATATCCGCGCCAAGTATCCGTATGAATGATGCTTTCCACACTAACTTTCCCTCGAATAATTGCTCGAAGTGTTTTGCTTTTGCAGTCTGGAACGATCTCAGTGTAGACCTTTCTGTTACGTTGAAAAATACCAAACACAATGGTTTTTCCTCTAGCTCCACGACCTCTGACACCTTTAACTCTCCTGGCACCGAAATAGCTTTCATCAACTTCGATTTCAGCAGCAAATGGTGATTGTTGTTCACAGTATTCAGCAATCTTTTTTCTTATCTGTATCAAATATGTATTGATCGTATTTCGATTTATATTCGTCAATTTAGCGATTTGGGAGGCAGTCAGATCCAGAGAAAAGTGCCTGATAATTTACCTGAATTTGTACTCAGAAATGCGTGATCGTTTTTTGTACCTGTTAATTTGTTTCATGACAATAAGTTAGCATCTCTTTTTCTATGCTAAAATAGTCATGACCCAAGATAAAAATAAAGGATCCGGAGTTAACGTTTTTCATCGCATAGTTCTATTTATTCTTTTTTGAGGATGGGATGGTATAACTAACATCCAAAGACACCCTGTTTTCAACCAATCCCTGGCCCGGTTTTATTTTGAACAAATTACCTGCGGTAAAACGAAAATCATGATATTTAACCGATAATGCCAGCTTGATCCGATGCTGACTAAATCCATTTTCCCCGAAAAATAACTCATTATAAATGTAGGGTGAAAGTTGAAATTGATGAAAATTATACCTTAATCCCACCTTGAACCTTGGCCGGTACCGCAATGAGCTGCCTGAATTCTCTCCTGTTTTAATACGGTATTCAAACCGGTTTCGGAATTCAAATCCGACTTTTTTCAGGTGATAACCGGTTGTAAAATAAATTTTGGGCCGGTATTCATGAATTTTATAATTATTATCGAGCGAAAGCAAGTAACCTATCGTTGTAGAAAAATGGAATTTCTTAATTTTTCCGAGATTATATCTGGCGCCAAAACTCAGTTCCTCAAAGTTTTTTACCGGATTACTTTTGTTAAAGTAGGTTCTAAAATCCTGATACAACCCGATCTTTTTATTTAGATTATACCGCAAACCGACACCCGGTTGTAAAATCAATGCCGTACCGGATGTTACTGAAGGTGTACCTGTATTATTGTCTTGTCCATCATTCTGTGAAAAGGCGGGGCTTGACAGAACTAAAATCCAAAAACAAATTGATAACGATAATGCTATCAACGGTCCTGTAAAATCTGTTTTCATTTGCTTGTCAACCATGTGATTTAATCTGGGTTTGTATATCATTTTAGTTAATCCTGTTTTTGTTTTTATAATTATTTTTTATCTCTTTTTCAGTAGCCCTGCTTCAATGTATTTTTTAAACCTGTCTCCATTATTACCCAGTTCATCCGGCGAACCATATTCGATTATTTCACCATTCTCAACAACTACAATGGTATCGGACATATTTGCGGCTTGCAATGAATGAGTTATTATAATAATAGTAGGCTTGTAGGATATATTTTTTAACGTATCGAGAACCGCTGCTTCGAACATATTGTCCAGGTTGCTCGTAGGTTCATCAAGCAAGAGTATCGGGACATCCCGGATAATAGCCCGGGCAATGGCTATCCTTTGACGCTGCCCGCCGGAAAGGTTCGCGCCACCTTCAGAAACATGATCATCATATCCACGTGGCAATTTGCAAATAAACTCGTGCGCGCGGGCTGCTTTTGCCGCTCTGATTATTTGTTCTTCATCAGGAATATCGGCGCAGCCGAAAGTAATATTCTCCCGAATTGTTCCGGCTAATAAGTAGGAATCCTGTAAAATAAGTCCTATTTGTTTGCGCAGAGATTCAAGCAAATAATGCCGGATATCATTTCCATCGATCAGTACAGCTCCCTTCACGGGATCATAAAACCGTAAGAGTAAGCTGGCGATGGTACTTTTACCGGCGCCGGTGGCTCCAATAATTGCGATATGCTCACCGGGCTGGATAGTTAATGAAATATCTTTTAATACATTTTGCCCCGGTTCATATTCAAATGAAACATTTTTAAATTCAATCATACCTTTAAAACAGGGTGCGCTTATTACATTTTTATCTTTTTTAATAAATATATCTTTTGCCAATACCTCTGCCACCCGTTCAGCGCCTGCTATTCCATTTGAAAAATTAGCAAATTGTCTTGACATGGCTCGTACGGGACTGTAAAAACCGGAAACATAAAAAAAGAATACAATCATATCCCCGATTGTTAAACTCCCTGCCATTACTCCTTTTGCTCCATAAAACATGACAAGCGTAAGTCCAACGGCAGCCAGGAAATCAATAATGGGCGACATACGCGCCTGATGTGCTACACGTCCCATATATTCTGCCAGGCTCTTTTTACCCTGATCAACATAAAGTTGATCCTGTCTTTTTTCCTGCGCTAAGCCTTTAACAATCCGGATTGAACCCAGGGTTTCCTGCGCAATGGATGCCATTTCGCCATCGCTGGCACGCGCGACCCTCGAGGCTGTCTTTATTTTAGCGGTATGCCACCAGATGGATAGAAATAATAACGGTAGCACCGAACAGGCAATAAGCGAATATTTCCAGTTCAGCCAGAACATTATGACCAGCCGTGTTGCAATCAGGAAGAAATTCGTTAAAAACAACATGGCTCCCCGGGAGGTCAGCAACTGGATAGAATTAATATCGGAGGTCAAACGGGTCATTATGTCCCCGAGCCTTTTGTTTGTATGAAACTGTAATGAAAGCCGCTGTAAATGATGGAATGTTGTAATTTTTAAATTAAAAATAAACCGCTGTGAAAAATTTCCCACAAGCAGGGTAAACAGGTACGAGAATGCTCCTGTTCCTATCGCGATCATTAACATTGCGATGCAGGCTGCATATAAAACAGATGTACTACTTAATGCGGGATCATTAATCCATCCGGCTATAAAAGGTATTTTAATATTCTGACCGCTAAGAACCGTGTCGATAATAACTTTCAAGGGCCAGGGGCGCAAAGCCGTGAGCAAAGAATCGACGGTCATAAAAACAATTGCTAATGCTATTGTTCCATAAAATGGTTTTAAATAGGGCTTTAATATGGCAAGCCAGGATGTATTCTTGTTTGCTTTGTTTTCAGGCATTTAGACCATAATATATTTCGAAGTGCCTTTTAAACGTCCAATTACCCGGTCAACCCATTGATCCGGATTCGCATTTGTATCCCACACCGGAGTATTGTCGTATGATGCAAACTCGGCAACAAATAATGGCGAATTGGTAATTAAACCTGTAACGGCAATGGGTGAATAGTCCAGCTGTTTTACTTTTTCAACCAGTGTCAATGCAGAGCATGCACAAGGCGCTGTCAGGATGACCCCGATGCTGGTGAATCTTGCAATGTTTGATTTTAATAATAGTTGTGTTTCACGTTGTAATATGCCATCCGCAATTTCCACAATCACCACATCGGGTTTTATTGAAAGCGTATCCTCAAGCATGCGGGAATATAACGCAACCAGTTCTTTCTGTGAACACAGGTAAGTTGATGGGAACCCATAATCACTGAAATCAGCCGTATATTGTGCCCCTGTCGCTTCATATTCGAAAAGATCGCGATAAGCAACACTCCCGGTCACTTTCAATAATGATACAGACAGACCGCGTTCAATTAATAACCGCCCAATTCGTGCTGCACTTGTGGTTTTACCACTGTTCATACCTGAGCCAATGACAAAAATCACCGGTGGATAAATCAAATTGAAATTGCCGGGATGAAAGAACGTTTCTTTCAAATTAACATTTTTACCATTTTGCCTATCTGCAATGGTTCCAATTAATTTTACTCTGGTTGGTTCACCGATCTTTAAATGCCTGTTTTTAACGGTACCAATCAACCCTGAATTTGTCAATAGATGGAGATTTGAAAGATTAATTGTATCGGCATGAAAAGCGTCGGATGCATATCTGAAGCCCAATGTGCCAGCAATGATATCACCCTGGTATAATCGTACAAATTTATTGTCGAAAGAGTAAATTCTGGTATGGTTTGCGACTTTCAATACTTGCACAACAACAACATCTCCGGGTTTTGGAGTATAATTGTCTGTGATACTGCTAATATTACATTTTTCCCTTTGTAATTTTCTTGCCGACCAAGTCCATTTAGTCGAATTATCAAAAATTAAAATGGGATCTTTTTCTCTTTTCAATTTCATTACTTTATCCATAATGTGTCAATTGGATCATGAAACAGATTGTCTATTGTGACTGTTTGCAAAATCTTGTTCAATTGCTGCTTTGTTATCGTTATATCATAGATATTAGCCCCGATCAGCGTTGCACCATTGGAAGCATCTCTCATAAATCCACTGATGGTGACTGTTTTTCCGAATGCCGTAAGCATCACAAAGAGCAGGATTAATCCAATTTTGGTTCGCATATTTTTCCTTTCACAATTCAAATCTCAGTAATCCATTCTGACAAATACCATGCCCCAAAATATGTTTTTTGATAAAATATATATTTGTCGTCGAGAATTATTCTTTGACAATGGATAATATTACGATATTTTCTGATCCTGAAGGCATTTGGCATTTTACTCAATGTGCCAATATATTGACGATAATCGGCAAATAACTGACATCATCTGAGATGTGGTTCCTCTAATTTATAATTGAACTCACTTGACAAGATTAATCTTATGAGCGGGTGATGGACGAAAATTTATTTGGACTTAGATAATTAGGGAATGATTTTAATCTGCTGAACAGTCGATATACGAAAATAAACCGTCACCTACGGAATCGAATCTTCAAATTTGAACTCCGCTTCCTCTTTTTTGCCGGATTTACCAAACCGATAACTGAATCCAATCGAGAGAATTTGTGAATTTCGTTTGCTCATTGATTTTTCGTACAGAATTGGTGTGTCAATTTCGCGGGTCCATTTCAGGGAATTCAATACATCGGATACAGAGATTATCAGGGAAGCCTTTTGATTCAAGAAATCCTGGCGGACGCCCAAATTTAACAGAAACAATGGAAAAGTTTTGCCTTACGGTGTCAGCCGGGCGGAACGGTGATAGGCATTCAGTTGGATCAGATTGGATTTGGTCAAATGAAGATTCGCTGCCAATTTGGTATTCCACGAAATGGTTGATTTATTCTCAGAATAACCCAGGTTAGTGGCATCGATGACCTGATAAAAGGCGTCGGCGCTCCAATTCAGGTTCAGGATATTTTTGATATTGGCGGAAACAACGAGCTCCGCTCCGGCTGATCGATCGCTGGCGAGGTTTGTATGGGTTCGAAGCATGGTGGTGTCGTTGACATACTGCCGTATTTCGGTAAACGCATCATATTTATAGCGGTAATAAACAGTCGGCAAAACGGAGAAATGTTCTGTTTTTAAATGATAGCCAAGCTCAACGGAATGGATTTGTTCCGGTTTGATTTTCGGGTTCCCGGCTTCCATATTTCGGGGGTCGGAGTATTCGGCAAAGGGATTGTGCTCGTCACTGTCTGCCCGGTTTACACGGTGGCTGTAATTCAGCTGGATTTCCTGACGATCGCTGAATTGATACGTCAGATGCAGAGTGGGATACAGTTTGAAATAGTCATTGTCAATTGTTGAATCCGAACTGACGAGGTTCGAAGTAATCAACGCCTGCTCTGCCCGTAGTCCTGCCAGGAAACTAAAATCTTCAAAGGAATGTCCGAATGTGCCATAAAGAGCGTGGATGTCCTGGTGAAACAGAAAACGGTTCGTTTTATTGGCGTCGGTAATCCAATTGTTCTGCTGCTGATTGAAATCTTCACCCAGGTATCGGATGTCATCTCTCAAATATTCCCCGACATAACCTGCCTCAATTTCAGTTTCTTCATTGATCGGATATGTATATTCAGCATACAATTCCGTCAGAGTCCCGCCTTTTCGAATCTGGATATGGTGCAATGCATTGGAATTATCCGGAACGGTGTATGTCTCGTCATATAGGTTGTCTTCCTCTTCATTGTAGCCGGAGTGATTGAGTTCAAAATTAAGCAGATGATCTTCTTTATTAAAATTGTGCTCAAACGTGGAAGTGAGCTCCCATTCTTTTTCATACTCGTTATTGGTTCGGTCAGTATTGAAATCAGTCGTGATTTGCCGCATGACGTCGCGGAAAATTGTATGCGATGTCTGATCGCGATAGGAGTCCTGGTAAAAATAATTACCGGAAACGTCGAACTGGTTTTTTTCATTGAGCGTATAGTCTAAACCACCATTAAGGACATGTGCCAACGCTCCGCTGCCGGATGAACTGTTGTCGTCGTAATAACTGATAGCCTGGCGCGACGAATCCCGGGTGATTCTCGAACTGGTCGAAACCCGGGGGCTGTTGCGGTGGCGTAATGCATAGCCTCCATACAGATTTAATCGTTCCAGCTTATAGTTCAAATTGGTGTTGGCATTATAGCGATTCTGGTTGCCTGCACTGGCGCTGACCGTTCCATTTAATCCCGGCCGGGATTCTTTTTTGAGAACAATGTTAATAATGCCGCTGACGCCGTCGGGTTTGTATTTTGCCGAAGGGTTGGTAATCACCTCGATGCGCTCAATGGAATTTGCCGGCATCTGCTGCAGGACCACCGCGCTGTTTTTGCGCATCAGTAAGGAGGGTTTACCGTTGATAAAAATCGTCACATTTTCTGCGCCTCTCAGACTGATGTTTCCATCCACATCTACAGACACGGACGGAATATTTTGCAAGAGATCGCTGGCGGAACTCGTCTGACTGAGAATATCTCGTTCGACATTGTAGATTTTACGATCGATTGAGTTGTTGAAAGTTGCTTTTTCGGCGTTTACTTCGACATTTCCCAGTGCAATCGGGCTGATTTCGATTTTGAGGACGCCCAGATCAAGAGCGCTGTTTTTCAGTGAAAAGGCGGGTGTGGTCAGTGTTGAAAATCCGATAAAACCGATTTGCGCATAATAATTACCGTCGGAAAGACCGGAAAATTTGAAAATGCCGAATTCATCCGTTGTTGCGCCGGCAACCTGGGAACTGTCGCTGGATATAAATACAACGACATTGGCAAATTCCAGCGGTTCCGATGTGGATTTTTCAACTACTTTTCCGGTGAGGGAGTTGTTCGCAGCCTGTACCGAAGAAACGTTGATCGTAGAAATCAGTAGGCCGATTACGATGAATCGGCTAGAGTTACATTTAGTCATAGGTTTAAAATTCCCAGCTGAATCCGATTACCGGAGTGATACCAAACCAATTTTTATCGTCACGAGGATAGATATAGCCGCCCTGTTCGTCGGGAATGGTCTGCCCGTTGTCACCGGTGACGTCCAAATCGAACTTCCGCAGATTTTCACGGTTATAAAGGTTAATAATATGGATGTAAGCGGACAGTTTGCCGTGTTTTAAATCGAAGTGCCGGTTGATGCGGAGATCCATTCGGTGATACGGTGGATATTCATCGGCTCTGAATTCAGTATGGAGCGGGTAAAAATGCAATCGTCCATCGGGCAGCGTCTGGAAATGATACTCATACAGAGTCAAAGGCCAGCCTATGTAATACTGCCAGGAAAGGTTGATAAGCCATTTTGGATTTGGACGGTAATTGACATCGCAGTAAATCGTATGGCGCTGGTTGTTGATGCGCGGCAATGTTCCGGTTCGTTCTATCAGCAGGCCGTCAAATTCGAGTTTCGTGATATTTTCATCGGCTTTTGCCAGGGCATAACTGAACCACCAGGAAATTTTATCGCCGGTATCGTACTTCATAAAAATTTCGATTCCCTGGGCAAAGGCGCCATCAATGTCCAGTTTGACGACATCATTGCGTGACTCTGGATAGACTTCCCAGGGATCACGGAGATTCTGGAAATTTGCACTGATATTTGATATGTCTTTGTAGTATCCTTCAATCCTTAAATTGATACCATTTTTAAATAAATGTTCCAGGCTCAGCACATAATGCGTTGAAAGTTCTGCCGGATTGAAGGTCTTGGTATTATGGTTCACATCCAGATTATTAATAAACTGGGTCTGATAATAATACCCCCAGGCGCCGCGAATAACAGTATTTTTTTTGATCGTATAGGCCAGACTGATGCGCGGACTGAGCAATTTATCATTGGTATAGGAGGCGTAGTCATATCTCAAGCCGGTTTCCAGAAACAGTTTTGGTAAAACGAGAAAACGACTGGAAACATAAGCGGCTGCCTGTTGTCCGGCTGGTTTTTTATGAATATTGACCAATTCATTGTATTGAATGAGACTGTCATTTTCATTGATCCGGATGTCATTCAGATCCAGTGAATAATCATAGTCAGCATTCAGTTGCCGGATATCATAGCCGCTTTTTAAATAGACTTTATCCGACAGGCTCCAGTTCCAGTCCTGTTTGAATCCAATAAAGTTGTAGCTTCGTTTGTCACTCAGCTGAAAGTTCAATTTATCGGAATATTCATCTTTGGCGGTATTGCCACGGCGGTTGTGATGAACAAATCCGCTGTATAACAGAGTCCGGGAAAACAATTTTGGATTATAAACTGATTTCATGGTCAGCCAGCCATAGCTGTTTGTATATTGAGTATCGTGGATGTCGTGGGCTTCCGGAGCAATGTCCCGGACAGCGGTTTTATCACCGGCATGCAGGGCGTGGAAAGACAGGCTGTGTTTTGGATTCAAACGGAATTCGATTTTTCCCATCATATCATAAAAGGATGGCATGTTTTCGGTTTCACCAATAAGTTTGAAAGTCTGATCCAGCAACCCTTTCCGGGCGGTAAACAGGTAATTCCCCTTATCGTTGGAAAAAGCGCCTTCGGTGTAAATCCTGGCATTCATGATGCTTAAACCAATGGATGTGTGTCTTTCTCCCGCCGTCATTTGTTTGGTTTTCATGTTGAAGACGGCGCTCTGGCGATTTCCATAATCAGCGGAAAATCCGCCGGTCAACAGATCAACGCCTTCGATAGCTTCAATATCCACAATGCTGAAAAGCCCGCCGGAGAAATCCCGTTGATGAAAGGGTTCGTACAGTTCCATGCCGTCGAGCAGCATCAGGACTTCGTCGGCTTCACCGCCCCGGACGGTAAATTTTGAGGAAAAATCATTTGAAGACACACCCGGCAACCGGGAAACAGCGCGGGTGATATCCTCCGCAAAAGACATATTTTTGATGTCTTTGCTGGCGAGAGTTTGTTGGGATAATGGCATCGTCCCCATGATTGAAAACTGTCCCGGCGTGACGACGACGTCACTAAGTTTAATAGGTTCTTCCGATAATTCGATCACGCCAATATCTATCTCTTTGTCTATTTCAACCGTGATGTTTTGCACCTGTTTTTCGGCATAGCCGATGGAAGAAAATGTCAGAGAATATTGGCCACGCGGTAGCTGTTCGATATGAAAATGGCCGTTTTTGGCGGTCACTGTTCCTCGTTCAGTTCTTTGGATGATTATATTCACGCCGGTCAATGGTTTCTGTGAGGATTTATCAATGACAATACCATTTATTGAACCATTACTGATTTTGTCAACCGCTTGCAGAAGGTTAGAACTGATTAAACAGAGCGCTATGAATATATTTATAAATTTCATTTTGTCTCTCCCTGGTACTGAGATGATACTTTTTATAATAAAGATCCTAACAAAGAATAAAATATATTGTTCTATAAAACAAGCTACTCGCTGCTTTTACCTAAGAATCAAATTAAAGCATTAATTGGTTTTTTTGATCAACATTTTTCTGAAATGTATAACACAAAACAGGTCCGAAGACCTGCTCCGTGCTTAATGCAATAGGTAGTATTCCTGAAAATCATCTATTCGTCGTCTTCTTCTCCATCTTCAACTTCCACGTACTGAGCCAGTTTGGCGTTAAAAGCCGTCAGCAATCCCGGATTGCTATTACCGTTGATCAGAATCTGGCCATTAGTCAATTGGGCGCCGCTAAAATCAACATCTGCTAACCACGTTGCCAGGTCAAAAACAACGGTAAGTTCCACTGTTGTGTCGCTGGCAACAGTGATTCCGCCATTGCTTAGCAGCATCTGAACTTGTTCGGCAAACGCAGATTCCAGGCTGAATGCCACCGGTGAGCCTACATCGGCTGTAAATTCACCACTCATGGCAACACTTTTACCATCAATAGTTTTATAGGTGAAGTTAATCTGCTTAAATGTGCCGGCGTAAACATCGAATGTACCAATTAATGCCTGACCACTGCTGATATTCAAAGCGAAAGGACCTGCTGCAATGATATCGTCGATATCCGACTCATCTTCATCATCGGTGCTATCCTGCTCCCCATATTCAAAATCGCCGTCCTGATCATCTTCATTATCGATGTCTTCATTATCACCATCATCCTGATCTTCGTCCTGGTCGCCATCCTGAAAATCGCCGTCTTGTTCATTATCATCCTGATCATCTTCCTCGTCAATTTGTTCATCGTTCTCACCGGAATTTTCTTCAATGACCAAATCAGCAATATTAATCAGAGCAGTCTGAATATTTACCGTACCACCCACAACCGGAATGTCGGTCAGACCAGAAGAAGTTGAGGTTGATGTTGCTGCTTTCATCAGTGCTTTACTGGTATAAAGTAACTGGGATTTCTGTGAATTGGTCGGTGTGCCGTTATTACAGCCAAAACTCCAGATCAGCAGAATTACTAACCCGAGAATTATGAAAATTGATTTTGAGCGTGTCATGTTAACTCCTGTGTTTTGTATTTTTAAAAATCGTCGAATTCGGGAATTAATAGGTCAATTATTGTGCCAATTGGAAAGTTATGAAAATAAATGTATTCATTTCTCATTTTTCGTCGGAAACATAAAAATTGCTTACGTTGATTTAAAATCATAGTGTCAAATTATTCACGTAAAAACGCAAAAGCGTCAATATTTTCACGGCACGTGTCAAATAATTGCCGGTTTGCGCAATTAGAATCTGTACCGCAATCCAATGCCGACAACGGACGTTGAGTATTGAAAAGAAGACAGGTTGGATTGATTATTTTCAAGGTTATAATTAAAATCTAGGGATAGATTTTTCAGAAAGTTGAATTTAGCATTCAACGAAAGATAGAACAACAGGTCACGGCGATGTTCATTTTCACCTTCCACTAGCAACCAGTGTCGAAAATGCTTGGATTGGATGACGCCGAAACCAAACAGGGAAAGCCGGTTGCTTGCTTTAAATAAAACGGAGCTTGAGACCTGGTGTTTGGTATAATCAAAATCCGAGTCTTCAGCCAGAATGTCCTCGGTATCTTCATCACCGGAATGCTCGCCTTCTTCATCGTTCTCGAAATCTTCGGGGCGGTCTGTTTCAAAGGTATATCGTAAATCAATAAAATATTTTTTCTGGATGATCGATCGCCCGAATAACTCGACAGAATAGCGGGTGCCAATCGGATTCAGTGTTTCATCATTGGAAACATTGAAAGGATAGAGATTGCCGCGGTGCCAGCTGAATTCATTCTTTAAACCGATTCGGGTCTTCGTGTCAAGTTCGTAGGTAGCTGTCAGGAACAGGCGGTTACTTGAGTAATCTTTGATGGTTATGCTGTTGGGGTACTGCTTCAGCCAGTGGCGATAACCGGTACTGACCTGCCAATCGTTGAACAGCGTCTGACGAAGGTAGGCAGTGAGAATATTGCGATAATAATTGAGTGGTTCGCTGTTTGAATAATCCCTGAACTGAAACCGGTCGGTAATATTTATCTGGCTGTTTTTCCAGGGCGATACATGAAAATTACCAAAGAGCACATGTTCCATCCGACTGTATATCTGGTAGCTGTAATACTGCTTCAGTTGATTTTCATAGTAAATGTTCAGATATTGTTTTGAAGCCGTAGCGGATTTTTGATAGCCAATCCTGAGGGAGGTGTTGATCCGGGAATCTGCGGTTTTAAGGGAATCCTCGACACGATAAATATTGCTGCGATACTCCTGGATAGCGCTCAAATTCATGTAAAAGGGATTTTTGCTCTGCCCAAATAAAGTAGAGCTGCCGAACACTAATACCAGTCCCAATTGAATTCGGGAAAATTGAAATTTATTCATAGTCTGTTGACCTGCCGTCTTTAGGTTTTTTCAGTTTGTTTTGAATGGTTTTTTGGAACATGGCCTGTTTAGCTTCAAGAGATTTTTTTTCGGTCTTGATTTGCTGCAATCGCTCAAGACTGCGTGAAATATTGGCCTTGAGAGCATGTACTTCTTCTTTCAGCTGGTCCATGCGCTCCTGATCGAAATATTCCTGTTCAGGATCAATGATCTGCTGCAGATTATCAGTAAAAATAATCAACTCTTCGTAAACGGATAGATTGGATTGAAAGTCCTCTAAACGGTACTTTAATTGTTGTTCTTCCTGACGAAGCCGGGCAATCCGGTCCTGCAGGAGAGTATTCTTCAATTGTAATCGTTCGAGCTTATCTTCAGGTTCAATTTCAAGGGATGGCTGTTCCGATTTTTGAAATGGTTGATTAGCGAGCTTCTGCTGATATTTCTTTTTATTCGTTTCGAGGGTATCGAGTAGACTGAGGACAGATGCCGTTGATCTATTCCGATCATTTTTCTCCGTGGTTCGCATCGTTTCCTGAAGTGTCGCTTCATACTGATTGATAATGCGATGATAATTTTCCTGTAATCGATGCCGGATTGTGCGGGTTCGGACCCCTGCGGCTTCCAGTTCGGCCGCGATTTGTTGGGCTTCTTTCAGATTCCGGTTCAAATTGTATCTTTTTATAGGGTTTGATGAGCCTTTAAAATTTTGTTTCTGCCGAAAGATAGTTTCATTAAGTTGATCCAGTGATTGTGACAGGGAAGCGGATTTACGGATTAATTCGGCGAGGGAATCCTCATCCGCGGTGATGATTTGCTGGAGGGAATTGATAGATAATTCCTGCGCAGTAATTCCTGCCGGTAAACCCATTGCCAGAGCTATGAATAACATATAATGAAGGAAAAAATTTATTTGATTATTAGTCGCTCTCGCCATTGTATCCCAGCAACTTGTATTTTTCAATTTTATACCGGAGTGTTGTCCGTTTGATTTGCAGCTTCCGTGCGGCTTTGGCAATATTACCATCATTTTCATCGAGGACATCCAGAATCAGCTTCCGCTCAAAATCATTCACAATCTCAACCAGGCTGCCTGGCGTATTTATCGGGCCCTGAGTGGATTCGGATGGACGAATATCATCAGAGACCAGTTTGTCCGGCAAATCTTCAAGACGAATCTGCGGGTTTGTACTCATCACAATTGCCCGCTCAATCACATTTTCCAGTTCCCGGATATTGCCGGGCCACTCATAATTTTTCAAGGCAGAGAGCGCTTCCGGGAGAATCTCCCGTACCTGTCGGCCGGTTTCGACATTATATTTTCCAATGAAATGATCTACAAGCAAGGGGATATCCTCTTTGCGGTTTTTGAGAGACGGTAGTGTAATCGGGACAACATTCAGCCGGTAGTAAAGGTCTTCTCTGAATTTTCCGGATTTGATTAATACCGCCAGATCCTGATTTGTAGCGGCAATGATCCGGGCGTTCATTTTCAGAGTTTCGGTGCCACCGACACGCTCGAACTCTTTTTCCTGCAGGACGCGCAGTAATTTCACCTGCACATCGGCGGGAATTTCCCCGATTTCATCCAGAAAAATACTGCCCTGCGCTGCGATTTCGAAACGTCCTGGTTTTCGCCGGATGGCACCGGTGAACGAGCCTTTTTCATGCCCGAAGAGTTCGCTTTCCAGAACTCCCTGAGCCAGTGCAGCACAATTCACTTTTATGAACGGATTATCCTTGCGATTGCTGTGAAAGTGAATTGCCCGGGCGACCAGTTCTTTGCCGGTGCCGCTATCTCCGAGTATTAGGACCGGAGAATTTGCAAGAGCGACTTTTTTAATATGTGAAAAAACTGTTTGCATCGCAGCGCTTTGCCCGATTATTTCGGAAAATTCATGGCCTATCTCTTCCCGTAAATAAGCATTTTCAAGACTTAATTCCCGGTTCTTTAGGGCTAGTCGCCGGGTGTTCAGGGCCTTGTCGATTTTTATTTCGATTTCATCCACGGAGAAGGGCTTGGTGATAAAATCATATGCGCCCAGTTTGACCGCCTGAACTGCGCTTTTCACGGTGCCAAAAGCTGTTATAATAATCATTGGTATTGCTTCATCTTCCGTTCGAATTTTTTTAAGCAGATCGAGTCCGCTCATTCCCGGTAGTTTCATGTCGGTAATGATCATATCTGGCGCGGAGGACTTGTAAATTTTGTAGCCGTCTTCCGCGCTGTAAGCGCTTATTGGGGTGTAGCCCTTTTCTGAAATGATTTGGGATAGCGCATCAATTGTGCTTTTATTATCGTCAATAATTAAGATTTTTTCCATCGATTACATTTCCTTTTTCGGCAATTCAATAATAAACCGGGTACCGGTCCCGGGTTCACTATTTACAACAATTGTGCCATTGTGCGCACCGATGATATTGTTTACAATCGACAATCCAAGTCCGGTTCCCTGGTTGCGTGTGGAAAAAAACGGTTTGAAAATTTTATCGATGTTGTCGGGATCGATACCGCGCCCGCTATCGCTGATGGATAATTGAATTTTATCCGGGGAGAGTTCTTGTGCAGACAGGATCAGCTTGCCCTCTTTTTCCATGGCTTGGACTGCATTCAGGACAATGTTCAAGAGGGCCTGCTTCAATTGGTTAGCATCACCGACACAGGTCAGTATCTCCGGGGTCGTCTTTATATCAATGCTGATCTCTTTTTGTTCAATTTCCTGGTTGGCTAAAAACAGAACATTTTGAAATAAATCCTGAATAGTTATTAATTCCATTTGAAGTTCAGATGGTCGTGCGAAATACAGGAAATCTGTGATAATGGTATTCAGCGACTCAATTTCCTGCTGGATTTTATCAACAGATTCCAGTGATTGTGGTTGTTGTTCTACCCGCCTTCGCAACAGTCCCAAAAACAGGTTGATGGAATTCAAGGGATTGCGGATTTCATGCGCAATTGCTGCCGAAAGTTCACCGAGATATGCCAGCCATTCGGTTTCCTTGATGCGGGTTTGAAGATTCCGAAGCTCCGATAGGTCAGTAAGTAACCAGTTACTGCCGATAATAACTCTGTCGGCATCGTGCAGTGAAGAAATCCGAATCGAAACGGGAATAATTTCATTATCGAAATCAAGTTCAGTTTCAGAGTAGTCTGCGAATGGCGGATTTTTATAAAGCTTTGACAGCGGCTTACTAAAAGGATGATGTTGGTCAAAAACAATGCTGCTGGATTTGCCGATATTTTCCCTGCGGTTAATTCGCAGTAAGCGCGCTGCCTCAGCGTTCAGAACCGTTATTGTTCCTTCCAGATCAAGAGTCATAATGCCGGTGGCAATATTTTCCAGGATCAGTTCATTATAGGATTTGATCCGGTTGGCTTCATTTTCTGCCTGCTGTTGCAATGCTTTTAGATTCAGATTATTAATTCGGATGCTATCCTGCATTGTATTAAAGACATCACCCAGGAAGCCAATTTCATTCGTTGCCTGAATCTGAAGCGGCATCGTGTAATCACCAGCACTGATGCGCCGGGCGGCACTGACCAGTTTATTAATTGGACTGGTTATGGTTCGCGACAGAAAGTAGCTCATAATAAGGACAATGATAAAACTTATAAGATTAATGATTAACAGCGAATTCCGAATGTTATCAATGACACTTAAAAATGCCGGGCTGGCGTCTGCGCAGCTGATCGCCGTGACAGTTAAATTTTTATCAATTATTGGAGCAAAGCCGGATTTATACAGATTACCGTCGTAGCCCCGATAGAGTGTTGAGTAGGCCGTTTTGCCGGCAGCCGCGCTGGACAATTCCAGCAAATTACTCTGCAATTGGGGAATCGGTGAACCGATCAGTGTAGATGAATCAGAATCAACTAATAGATGAAACGAACGATCGACAATATAGACCCGTTCGACATTAAAACTCACTACCAACGACTGTAAGCGAGATTGCAAACTGGCGTAAAACTGTCCTGTTTCGACGCCCGGCTGAATGAATTGCAATAAATCCGTATCGGTAGATGCAGCCGCCGATTTTGCAATACCAACCAGCTTTTGGCCTAATTCTTCATCGAAATAGAATTCTGAACGTAAATAAAATAGCCAGCCAATGGTGTTGACGATAATGATGGTCAGGATTATAAAATAGAGGCTGATTTGACGTTGTAGACTTTTCGTATAGTTACGCTGCATACTGAAATTAATATAAGCAAATATCAAGCCCGATACTATTTAAAGTCACCTGAGGTATGACCCGGAATTTTCTTTGTGTGTTTTCTTCAAGGGAGGATTTTACGATATAATTTGCTACTGAATAGCCAACAACTGCTCCCAGAAATGTATCGGAAAGCCAGTGCTGATTATGATAAATTCGGGATGCTGCTACCAGACTTGCATTGCCGTACCAGAAAATCTTCCAGGGGATATTGTCCCAGGATTTTGCCATGACAGTGGATACCGCAAAACTAACGGTCGTATGCCCGCTGGGAAGCGAATGATACCTGTTTTCGATCAAGTGAAACGGCGAGAAAAACAGTGGTGAATCGCTGACATAGGGACGCTTTCGCCCGAAAAGAACCTTTCCAATCCCTGTAATGGCACCGGAAAACAGGTACGCTTCAGCAGCATTCAAACCAGTCGTTCTGATAGTCATGTTCTGAGTGATTACACCAAGAGTGTATACACCTCCTGCAAGATAAAGGCTGTAATTATTGCCATGGATTTTATCGACATTGAAAATAACATCATTGATAGAATTATGATTGTTTAGTGCCAGTTTTTGGACGGGTCTGTCAATGGCAAAAAGCAGGGCAGAGCCAGCCAGTGCAAGACCAGTATTCCGCCAGTCCTGCCGATCAAAATACAATGGTGCTGTTATCAACCCGATTCCATTGTGAAATCCGTGTCTGAAATCATCTTTTATGAATTTGATGTTTCCAGAGAGACAAATATTGAGTGAAAAAAGTAAACTAAGAACCGGTCTGGTAATTTTCATATTGTGATCTATTGTTGCGACTCATTATGTTCATTGCAGAGCGGCTGTTTTGCATTGTAATTTTTTCAGCATAAGGCTGCAGCCGGTCAAAAATAAAATGCCGCCATACGGATTCAACAATTTTGTCGGTATCCTTTTGCATTTCACCGGACGCATGGATGGAACCGGTCATTTGAGGATGAGGATGTCGATGAAGCTCATATTATTACAGAATTAGGGAATTTGAACCCTGAATATGGTCATTGGTGATCGTGATGTAATAGTATAATTATCTAAAATTCCCGGGACTATATAGGATTGACCTTTTGAAATTTTTTCCTTGTTTTCATTATAATCCCAGGAAAGAATACCGAAGCCATTTATTATCAGAAATATCTCAAGTTGATTAGTAGTATTTAAAATTTGTGAGCCGCTGGCTAGTTCCAACCGGCTGATTTTAAATTCAGAAGTAAATACCGGGTAATTGTATTCATTCTCTGACTGAATTGGTTTAATAATTTGAACAGGGTTGGGTGTATAATCCAGAATTGTCATCAGAGTGCGGGTATCCTGGAACTTTTTAGTCAAGCCGGCCCGGACGACATTGTCGGAATTGGCCATACACTCGATAATGTTGCCCTGTACATATGCGTGAGGAATCCCGGGAGTTATGGCGATCGCTTCTCCGGCTTTCAGCCGGATCATCCGTAATAAGAAAAGTGAAAAGAGGCCGACATCGGAACTCCCGTATTTTTTCAGTGTGTCCAGAAACAAGTTCTCCCGGCTGGAACGGCGTATCTGCTGTGACCGGAGACGTTTAGCCAGGGCATTTACACTTCTTTGGTAAAGTCCGGGTTTGGTCTGGGTCAGATGGATGAATGTCTGGTACATTTGGCGCAACTTTTCCGATTGTTGCTTACGGGACAGTTTACGAAGCGGAAACAGATCGGAAAGAGCGTCCCGTCCTAAAAAACCTGTAATTTCCGGATAACGTAAAACGGTTTTATGACACTGGTAATAGGTGGCAAATCCGGCCAGTGCCGTCAGTGAATCGAGGGCAATGGCAATTTCCGGTTTGTGATTTGTGTCCGGATAATGCTGGGGATCGGTCTTATGCAGCAACTCCGCCTGTCCTTTGCTTGGATGGGCCTGAATGGACAGGGCTTCCGCTGCTGATAAGACTTTGAATAAAAACGGCAGCTTGTTGTTAAATCGGTCGGCCACATATTTTCCCAGGATTAAATCCGGAAACCGGTGGATCAAATCGTTTAATGACACAAGATCATCTTCGATTTTGATTTTAGAAGGAGCATTGGGGTGAGATCCAATCCACAGTTCTGCATAGTTGGTGTTTTTTTCTCCATCAATGCCTAAGAGCTGGGGAATAAATGCGTCAGGCAAAGTAGATCCCCACTTGTAATGTTGGATTGTGTTATATAAACGAAATGGTTTTTTCAGGATATCATGCATCGAGATGATCCTCATAGGTATATAACGTCAAATCTAAAAAAGCGATAAACAGTGCTTTAATTATCCAAATATACGCATTTATTTTAAAAAATTCCCCAAGTTTTAAAAATGAAGGAAGGGGTTGCTTTTTCAAGCAACCCCGGAGGATCTATGTAGGTGTGTGGGTGCGCCATGCAATTAACAGGTGTTTTGATAGGTCCAATTAAAAATAGTTGTCACGATCTGTTCAGGATTATGGCATATGAATAGAAAACCTGTTATTTTAAAGCAGTAAAAAAAGGGGACTGTGAGCAGTGATTCGTGGGAAAAAGAAAATCTTTCTGTCTCTGTTTGGTTTTCTTGGTCTGTTTTTTTTCATTTTTTTAATGTTCAGCCGGGATACCGAGCAGCATCATACGATTCACCGGGATGCAGTTATCCGGGGTGACTCGACGCGGAAAGAGATTGCACTGGTGTTTACGGGTGGTGATTTCAGTGATGGCGGCCGGCATATTCAACGCGTCTTGGATCAGGAGAATGTATCCGCCGGGTTTTTCTTTACCGGAGATTTCTATCGGAATGAAGCAAATCAGCAATTAATCGAACAGTTGGTCCGGGACGGTCATTACCTGGGGCCGCACTCCGATCGGCATTTACTCTATTGCAGCTGGGAGAATCGCGATTCCTTATTAATAACAAAGGCGGAGTTTGCCGAGGATATGCTGGCGAATTATGCTGAGATGGAACGATTTGGAGTGACCCGGAAGGATGCACTATTTTTCATCCCGCCTTATGAATGGTACAATGAAGCCATCGTTCAGTGGGCGGAAGAGATGAACCTGGTTTTGTTTAATATGACTCCCGGTACGCTGTCGCATGCCGATTATACAACACCGGATATGGTGAATTATCGCGATTCCGAAAAGATTTATCGCAGCATTTTGGATTATGAAAAAACACACAATACCGGACTGAACGGGTTTATCCTGCTGGTACATATCGGCAGTCATCCTGACCGTGTTGATAAATTTTACCGGATGCTGGCACCTCTGATTGGTGAACTAAAAACCAGGGGCTATCAGTTTAAACGAATTGATCAGTTAATCGGGGAACAGAATTAATTATGCCTACATCACGCAGACTAATTTTAAAAAATTGTCAATTATACAATCAGCAACCCGGGCCGCTGACTGATATTTTAATTGAAAACGGACAGATTATTACCGTTGGAACATTAAATGGGGACGATTCTTCGGAACTTATCGATGCCGTCGGAAAAATCGTAGCTCCGGGTTTTATTGATATTCATATCCAGGGCGCAGGCGGTTGTGATATTCTTGATGCATCGGTGGATTCACTGCAAACAATGTCACAAACCCTGGCGCGGTTTGGTGTTACCGGTTTTCTGGCGACAACGGTTATGAATCCGGATCAGGATAATAAGCATCTTAAAATTCTGGCAAAACACTGGAAGGACGATTTGGGAGGCGCCCGGATTCTGGGACTGCATCTGGAAGGACCCTTTATCAATCCTGGAAAAAGAGGCGGCATAGCCCGATCGGCCATTTACCCGCCAACTAAGGTGCGGTTGAAGGAGATTTTTGATCTTACCGGTAATAGTCTGAAAATGATGACAATTGCCCCGGAAATGGAAGGGAATCAGCTTGTCATTGATCAACTGATTCAGCACGGCCGCATTCCATCCTTTGGACATTCCAAAGCAAACTACCAACAGGCAAAAGAGGCCTTTGCAAATGGAATCCGACATGTGACTCATATATTCAATGCCATGCTGCCGCTGCATCACCGGGAACCGGGACCGCTACTGGCGATTCTGGAGTCCAATGAAGTTTCGGTGCAGATAATCAGCGATGGCGTTCATCTTCATCCGGGAATTGTTCAATATTTGTATAATACAATTGACATTGATCGCTGTATATGTATCACAGATGGTATCCAGGCAATTGGACTCCCCGAAGGAAAATATAGGTACAACAATCGGGATTACATTTCCAAAGATGGTGTAGCCAGATATGAAGACGGTACATTGATTGGGACAGCTCTGGCATTAAATGAAATCGGAGCCCGTTTTCAGAAATTCACTTCCTGTAGTTTAGAGGAAGCAGTAAACAGTATCAGCCTCAATCCGGCCCGATTGTTAGGATTAGACGACTGTAAAGGGCGCCTTGAAACAGGGAGAGATGCCGATCTGGTGGTAATGGATCCCGATTTTAGTATCGACCTGACAATGGTCGGCGGAAATGTTGTCTATAGAAAGAACTGAGGCAGAATTAAATAAATATCAGGTGTCAGATTGAATAGAGATAGAATATTTTACCTGGACAAATCTTTCCGACAATCAGTTTATGGTATATTCATTATCATGATTATAATGATTAGCGCCTTTGCTAAAGAGTCAGTCGTAATTCGTGTGAATCAAATCGGCTATTTGCCTCAGGAACCCAAAATAGCAGTAGTACTATCGGAGAAACAGTTGGAAGGCCGAAGTTTTGAACTGGTTGATGCCGAATCAGATGCAGTCATTTTTACCTCTGAATTTAATAAGGTCGAGGGTTCATGGGGTGAATTCAGTTATGGCTATCGTATTGATTTTTCCGGGATAGACAGAACCGGTACATACCGGATTAAAATCAATAAACCTAAAACATTATCACGGGAATTTAAGATATCCGACGCTGTCTATAATGGCTATTCCGAATACCTGTTGAAGTATATCCGTCAGCAACGCTGCGGGTATAATCCGTTTACCGATGAAGTGTGTCATAAAAAAGACGGCCGGACCATGTACGGACCGATGCCGGACAGTACGTATGTCGATGCAAGCGGCGGCTGGCACGATGCCGGTGATCATCTGCGTTATATGCTGACGTCAGGGAATACCATCTGTCGAATGTTGTTTGCGTACCTGGAAAACAAAGCCATCTTTGTCGATAATTTTAACGATCTTGGTCAACCGGGCGCTAACGGTATTGCCGATATCCTTGATGAAATCAAATGGGGACTTGAATGGATGCTGAAAATGCATCCGGCGGCGGACCGGCTGTTTCATCAGGTGGCTGACGACCGGGATCATGTGGGTTTTAAACTGCCGCATCTGGATACCGCCGATTACGGCTGGGGGCCGGGCAGCTACCGGGTCGTCTATTATGCCAACGGAAAACCACAGGGACTGTTTAAATACCAGAATACATCGACCGGAGTTGCCAATCTTGCCGGGCGTTATGCAGCAGCGATGGCCATGGGTTATCGGGTCTGGAAAGAGGATCTTGGTGATGAAGATTTTGCCAACCGCTGCCTGAAAGCCGGGCAGGAAGTGTACGAAATGGGACTCAGGCAACCGGGCTGTCAGGAAGGAACCCCATGCCGGGCGCCATATCGCTACTCTGAGAATACCTGGGCGGATGATATGGAATGGGGTGCGGCGGAGCTGTATAAAGTTACCAAAGAATCCAGGTATCTTGGGGAGGCGAAAAATTTTGCCAAATTGATAAACACAAACTCCTGGATGGGCCGGGACACAGCCAGTCATTATGAATGCTACCCGTTTATGAATATGGGACATTATGCACTATTTGAAGTAGCAGATAAAGCTTTTCAGGATACCCTAATCGGCTATTATAAAGCCCAGATTGAAGGGGTAAAAGTCAGGGCCGACCAAAATCTGTTTAATATTGGCATTCCCTTTATCTGGTGTTCAAATAATCTGGCCGCCGCTTTCGTCACTCAGTGTCTTTTGTATGAAAAAATGACTGGCGATCCCCGCTACCATGAGCTGATGGTGGCCCATCGCGACTGGCTGCTGGGTAATAATCCCTGGGGCGTCAGTCAGTTTGTTGGCATTCCAAAAGATGGCGTCACACCACTTCATCCGCATACTCCAATGATCCCGCATCTGAACCGTTTACCAATTGGTGGGCTGAACGACGGACCGGTTTATACATCGATTTACAACAGCCTGAAAGGAATTCGACTTTATGAAGAGGATGAGTATGTCCGGTTCCAATCCGACTATGTTGTATTTCATGATGATCTGGGGGATTACAGCACAAACGAACCGACTCTGGATGGAACAGCCGAGGCAATTTATTTTTTCAGTCTATTTGCTAATTTAAACCACTAAGGCTCAAAGGCACAAAGTCAGATTTAGGATAATTTTTAATAGAAAGATTTCTTAAACAAGATTCGATATATATCGAATCTTGGAAAGCTTAGTATATAAGAATCTTGGTGTCTTTGTGGTTACCTATAAAGGACAGCGATAATATTCGAATGAGTAACCTGTATTGTTCCAGTTATCAAACTTGCGGACGATGTGGCTCTTTTTGGTAAAGCTCAGACTGACACCTTCCATGACATGTCCGGTCATATACAGGTAACCTTTCCGGCGTAACGTATTCTGGTAGACGCGCTTCAGCATCTTGGCGAGGCCGAGATTGCGCCGGTCCTTTTTGACAATATAAGCATAGGTGTAGATCGTGTTACCTTTGCCGAGATTATCTTCAAATTGCACCCAGGGCTCTTTAGCGAAGTTTTCAATCGGAGCGCCAACGATAAATCCTTCGATGTCACCCTTATATCGAATGATAAAAGGGAAGGTTTTGGGATAGTTGAAGTATTTTTTTATGGAGTTCCGGTTAAACCGGGCATTGTGCCCGAAATTATCAACAAGGGTTTCGGATATTTTTACGATGGTTCCAAATTCCGATTCCCCGAGGTGCTCCACCAGTTCAATGGAAATTCCGTCGGGAGTGGACGCCAGAACCCGGCGCTGGGTTTCGGAAAGAGTTACTTCGAAAAGGTCACGTGTATGTTTGTCCATATCAAACAGTAATATATGAATAATTTCGCATTTTCAGGGAAAAGTTTTTAGCATACTTCTAAATTGATTAAACACCCAGCCATTCCGGCAATCGATAAAACGAGATCCGGTTAGTTATGTGATAGGTGTGGATCCCTGATCGCTGAGCGGGTGTAATGTCAGAAGTTTCGGAATCACCGACCATCAGGACCCTGTCCGGGTTGACACTGTGCATCTGTAAAATATGAGCAAACCCCCGGAGGCCGGGTTTTACAAATTGGAGTTTTTCTTTTCGCGGCAATTCCAGCTTGCCGGCATCGGATAATGTAAACCGCTTTTCAGGTGGAAATAATTCAGACAAACCCAAATGGTTTAAAATCCGGTCACTGACTTTGCTGTTATTGGTCGTATAGAGAAATAGCGGGTAATGTTCCCTGATTTTTCTGATTGTGTCGATGGTTTTAGCGTCGGGTTTAATGTATTTATCGACTTCGATCATTGAATCAATAGTGTCTTCAAATTCTTCAAAACCAACGTCATAAAAGTAAAGTAGTGTCAAAGTACTGGTTGGTTGTCCGTTCAGGATTACCTGTAACTCATCCTTCTTTCTTAAAAATTCCGGCTCGATTTCCCGACTATCTCGACCCGTTTTCCGGGCCAACAGATGAATTGTTGCCCGGGGATAAACCCGGTCCATTTCGTTGTTGACCTGGTATAATGTACCATCCAGGTCAAAAATAATCAGATCAAATTCTCGTTTCATATATCATCCGAATTCGTTGGGTTTTTGTCAACGCCGCTAAGTTATCAGGATAATCCTTGGATGCAAATAAAAGAATGGTAAAATTGGTATTTGGCTGGGCAATACTGGTGTAAAACAGTATGCTTTTCCAGCCTTTCCGGGGATTATGTTTATGTGGATTCTTTATTGAATAAATCGAAAAAAACCTGTATCTTCCCGTGCTATGAAATATGAGCACTATTTCAAACACTGCATCGAGACAAAATCATCGTTTCTCTGCACGGGAATCGATCCCGATCCCGAAAGGTTGCCGGATGGTTTTTCCAGGGATGTTCAGGGGATTTATGAATTCGTCCATGAAATCATTCAGATAACCGCTGATCTTACGCCGGCCTATAAATTCAACCTCGCGTTTTTTGAATTGTGGGGCTGGAAAGGGCTGCGAATTCTGGAAAAACTACTGTCTGAAGTTCCCAAAAATATTTTACTGCTGGCCGATGCCAAACGCGGTGATATTGGAAACAGCTCAAAATTTTACGCAAGAGCGCTGCTTGAGGAACTGCCCTTTCACGCAGCCACAGTCAGCCCGTACCTGGGTTCAGACAGCATTCGGCCCTTCATTGAAGATGAAAACAAAGGGGCGTTTGTGCTCTGTGTGACATCCAATGCATCGGGCCGCGAACTTCAGGAGCATGGTGGTGAAAAACCGTTGTATGTCAAAACAGCTGAAATCGTACAGGAGCTAAACGGCAAAAAAAATCTTGGGCTGGTCATGGGCGCTACCAAACCGGAGCAATTGCTGGATATCCGCAAACAGTTTCCCGAATTGCCTTTTCTGATTCCCGGCGTGGGCAGCCAGGGTGGCGGAGCGGATACCGCTTTGGCAGTTTGCCGGGAAAACGGTTTTGGATTGATCAATGTTTCACGAGGGATTTTGTATCCATCGGAAGGAACATTTCCGGATAATGTCCGGAAACTCACTGAAAATTATAATCATCTGTTTAGCAATAAGGATAATTGATGAATCAGAAATCAAATATTGAAATCTTGAAAGAATGTGGTGCAATCCTGCGGGGACATTTTTTACTGACCTCCGGTCGCCACAGTGACACATATGTTGAAAAATTCAAGTTGCTTCAGTACCCGTTATTAACGGATAAACTCTGCAGGGCGATTGCTGAAAATTTCGAAGATTCAAAACCCCATGTTGTCGTAGGCGCTGCGACTGGCGGAATTATTATCAGCCACGGTGTGGGCCGGTTTTTAACAACCCGCAGTATCTTTGCCGAACGTGTTGACAAGGAGCTGGTGTTTCGCCGTGGATTCTCAATCGAAAAAGGTGAAAGAGTACTGATCGTTGACGATGTTGTCACGACCGGTGGTTCGATATTTGAGATGATTGACCTGGTGGTCAATACCGGTGGGGTAATTATGGGAATTGGTACCCTGATTGACCGCAGCGCCGGAAAAATTGATTTCGGATTTCCCCATTATTCGCTGGTCTCGCTTGATATACCTTCTTATGAATCCGATAAATGTCCGCAATGTGCGAATAGTATTCCACTGACTTCCCGGGGTCGTACAGGTAAAAAATGATCTTCTGCAATCTGGGCAGCGGAAGCAAAGGGAATAGCACCTATGTTCAGGACAAT
>JAHJGX010000184.1 GCA_018824205.1 bacterium | reverse complement strand
GGTAGCCGAAGCCTTGTCAATTACCCCTAAGCCTCTTAACAGAAAGAGAATGATAATTAAAAATCCGTAGTGAGAATAATATTTTTTGATATATTGATTTTATTGGAGTTAAACTACTACTCTGTTAAACTTGGGTTAAGCGGTGTTGTTTTTATTGATTATCCGTCGATCAAAACGGTGATAATTGCCTGATATTTTGACAAATTCCCAAAGCCGAACTGGTCGTCGGTTCTAAATTACACTCATGATCACTCTTTGGGTCAGGGTATCGGTTTTACAGTGTTTTTCTTTTCAATCTGATAAGAATCTTCGGGATATAATTTTGGTAAGCAATCATTGTGAAGACTATAATAATCACAATACTTAGCAAAATAAATCCGAATTTCAGAACGCAAACCATATTAGTGAGCACCGCAATTATTCTAAAATCCCTGGGATAAATCCGCAGCATCGCAAAAATCCCGATATTCTCCAGCCAATCACATATTCCAGCAATTAAAGGTACAAACGCCAGAAACCGCCATCGTGGTTGAAACAGATTATTTAACATCATCAGTTTTGCAATTAAAAAAGTGAAAAACAAAGAATAGACGATGGGGAAAAAGAAATCAACCATTTGTATATAGTTATAATAAGCGCGTCCTTCAGGACCATAGTTTTCAATCATCTCAAAGGCCTGTTCCGGTGCATAAAATGTGGTCATATCCAGCAGTTCCATACCGTTGGTGATTTCAAGAAACCGTGGTGTTAAAACTCTCATAAAAAGAAGTTCAAACAGGACCACAAAGATAAAAAGTAGTAGTGTTTTTTTCACGTTTAAAGCCTGTTCCCCTCTATGAAATTCGCCGGTTAAAAAGCCCCAGCATCAGGTAGATAAAAATACCGTGAATGACGAAACCGATCGTAACAAATAACCAGTATCCCGTAAACGGTTCAAAGCTCGCCAGAAAGGCCTTCGAGACCCAGAATGGCGGCAGAATTCCGGCCAGAAATGCCCAGTTGGATTTCACAAAATAACCAACAAAGGGCGCCAGGAAAATCATACTGGTCAGTTTATAAACCGCCAGACCTTCCACTTTGTTATTGGCAAAGGCTGCCAGGAAAAGGGCCAGCATCGGCGCTTCCATAGATGCCATCAATCCAACCGGAATCAGCCGGATTACAGGAATCGGCGTGAGATGTGCGATAAACAAGATCACATACATCATGATAAAACTGATAATGACCGGGCTGACAATTCTGTAGAGCATATAACCACTTTTTGTTAAAGGCGTCACCGCCATGTAACTCAGAATATCTTCATCCCTTTCATCCAGTAGCATGAATCCCATCACCATTCCCACAAAACTAGGTGTCAGAAACGCGAGAAAACTCACGATAAAGGCATAATGCTCCGTCAGATCAACCCATAGGACAACAAAATCAGCGATAACCGGAGTAGCAAAGCGAAACAGTAAAGCGATAAAAACCGGGATGCAGTAAATCAGAATCAGGAAGCTGTCGCGGGAAACATTTTTCAGGTCGGCCAAGGCCAGTGTAATAAATTTTCTCATGCTGCCGCTCCTGTCCGTAATACAATATATTTATAAAACCATTTCGATGCCCAGAGGTAAGCCAGATAATTGAAACCCAACAACAGTATCACTGATAAAATCAATTCTCCAACCGGTTTCGGTCCAAATGCGGCATCGATCAACGTCAGCGTTGACTGAGTGGGTATGATATAGAACAGCGGAGATTCCTGAAGCTTGAAGTAATCCAGCAACGGCATCGTTGCCACGACAAAATAGATCGGAGAACTGAGTAAATAACCGTTCACCGTTTTAGTAAACGATACCAGCGTGAATCCCATAAAAACGAACAAGACCGAGGTCAACCCAATCCCCAGAAACAGCCATATAACATTAAATGTAAATCCTACACTGGCAACCGTGATCAGAAAACTGGACAGCAGCGCCAGAACCGTCAGGGAAATCACTTTCGACCAGATATATTCACCCATCCGGATCGGCGTAATGAATATTCCCTCCAGTGTTTTCTGACCTTTCTCAAGCAGGATTATTCCCCCGAGAAACAAAAATCCCAGGATGGACGGATCGGTGAGCAGAGTAACTGCCAGAGCCTGCTGGCGGATTCCAACCGGCAGGCTGCGGATAACGCCAATATAGACAATGCAGACAATCAAATAAGCATAATAAAATCCGTGCCGGAACTGCAGGCGGAGATCATACCTAATCGCGCTCGCCAGCCTCATTTTAAACTCCTTCCGGTTGCCTGGATGAAAATATCCTCCAGAGTCGCTTCCTGGGTATGAATCGTTTCAATCTCTTTTGATTTTATCAGTTCAATGAATTCCATATTGCTGCCGATATTTTTCATCTCGAATTCACAGGTTTCCGTTGAACCGTTTTCCCGGAATTCCACCCGCACATTCTTCTTTCCGTTACGGATTTTCAGTTCACGGGGCGAGTCGATCAAGCGAATCTGTCCGTCCACAATAAAGGCCACCCGGTCGCAGACTTCATCGGCCACCGTCATGTTGTGCGTGGACAGAAAGATGGTCTTACCTTCGGCCTTTTTCTCTAAGATAATGTTCTTAATGTTCTTCGCGTTCACCGGATCAAGCCCGGCAGTCGGTTCGTCCAGGAAAATCAATTCCGGTTTGTTCAACAGCGCCCGCACAAAATTCAGACGCATTTTCATACCCTTCGAATAACCAGCAACCCGGGTGTCGGCATCATCGGCTAACCCGACCAATTCCAAAAGTTTCAGCGGATCTTCGGTTTCACCTGAATACAGCGAGGCGAAGAATTTCAGGTTTTCCAGGGCGGTGAGTTTGGTATAGAGATTCGGAAACTCAAACTCCACTCCGATCTTTTCATAATAATCGTTTTTCTGATCACGCAACTCTTTCCCGAATACCTGGACCAGTCCGGCATACTGTTTCAGAATGCCGATAATGATTTTCTGGGTGGTGCTTTTCCCGGCTCCCGATGGTCCCAGAAAACCAAAGATTTCACCTTTCTCAATCCGAAAGTCAATGCCGTGAATAGTCTCTTCCGAATTCCCGGGATAGGTGTATTTAAGATTCTTGATTTCGATCATTGCTGCTCCTGTGTATCTAACTTAAAACCTATTAAAAGAGTAAATAATAGTGTCATCCTGATCCCGATTTTCGGGAGAAGGATCTCTTTGGGAATAGGAGATATTTCGCTTTCGCTCAATATGACATGTGATATTGAAAATCTTATCATTCCACCAACCCCTTTGCCACGACTTCCACCAGCAGATTGATCACCGCGGGATAGACGTCGGGTCCGATCTCCTCTTTATGAAACGTCACTGTAAATATAGCCCTGAAAAAAGCAATCATGACCTCCGGTTTTACCTTACGAAGATTACTGTTGTCCTGGAAATGCCGAACAAATTCGATTCCGGCTTTCAGATCATTCTCCTGGTGTTGGCTCATCTTCTCCGGGGGTAATTTCCGGAGCAACTGTTCATAGACACCGGGTTCGTACATCTTGGCGAATATTTTACTATTAGCGACCAATTCTAATGATTGCTTCAGTACCTGTCGTAGTGCTTCACCGGCGTCCAACCCCGAAACCATCAGATCCGCCAGCATCTGTTCCCGGAAATGCTCTTCTTCTTCGAAAATCTCAAAAAAGAGTTCTTCCTTGGATTGGAAAAAATTATAGAAACTGCCTTTGGCAACACCTACTGTCTGGGTGATTTCGTCTACCGTTGTCTTCTTTAAACCGTAGATTTCGAAGAGTTGCCGCCCCTTTTCCAGGAGCTTTCGCCGGATCAGGTCTCTCTCGTTTTCATCAAAGGATTTTACCATTTTGCTTCTTTCTGTGATTCTATGACCATATCTGTCATACAGTCATAGATAGTTTAAAAAAGTAATTGTCGAAATGCAATGATTATTTATTGGAACTGATTAAGAATCCGTTATATCTACTATAAATACCGTCAATTTCAAGGAAAATTAATATCTCATTTTTAAAAAATAATTTTAGTAAGAATCCCAACTTTTTTGAGGAGTTTTTCGCGAGAACATTCATCAACTGGGCAATTTTTCCTTTTCTCATTTTTGGATGTACTTCTTGGGCTTAACCAAAGTATCACTTATAAAATAGTTATCTACTTTTACGCGAGAGATGAAAGTATCATCAAAGATTACGTAATTATCACCTTTCTCTAAGGAACTTTTAAAAACAATCCCATTAAAATTTTTATCTTTAATAAATTCACAAAGATACTGAGTTGGTAAATATTCAAGTTCTTTTTTATTGGGATGAATTGGTTTTGAAAGCGAGTCTGAAAGATGACAAAGAAATGGCATATCTTCTGTATAAAGTAAAACGACATTATCATCATCTAATCCAAATGGAGAAATAGAACTTTTAGGGTCTCTAAGATCAATCAAAGAGATCTTTTTTTTCACTTTTATTTTAGCTACCGATACATACTCACTTTTATATGGTCGAGCTTCAGCAATAGCTGTTTTATAATCACTCGCAGCGTAAAGATATGGAATCCCTTTAGGATTAGCTCTTCCATCTTTTGCCATTTCTCTAGGTGGTTTTCCCATTTCTGGCAATGGAAAAGGTTGAGAGTCGGGATTTATTCTTGCTCTATATATAAATTTTGGATTGTAATTTTTATCAATTACAAGAAAGTCAAATAACTCTGATAACTGTTCTCGATCTATCACCTTCTTTGGAAAAAATCTGTTTTCATGTTTCAGCTCTATGATAAATAAATTCCATTTGTCAATTTTGGCTTTATTCAACGATAATGATGATTGAAATTTCTTTACAAATACATTGTCGCTATCCGTAAGTTCTGATAGTAATAATAATTGCTTGTCAATTTTTATCATATTAGAAAAAACATGCCAGTCATCATGAATAATTTCATTCAAGAATTTGCCTTCATTACTTTCTTCATATAAATCTAATAAAGGCTGGAATATATCAATTAGTTGTTCGGGATGAATTAGGTCTGTTTTTTTTCTATAATTACAAAAAGAACAGACACCTATTGTACGACTTATATGCCTTATGTACTCTTTTAAATATAAATGGGCGAAGCAATTGGGGCAACAATCCATATTACTCCCGTTTGAGGACAGCGGCAATTAATTCAATATGGTGTTGCATAGACAGTTTTTTTACGGATCCAAGCCCAGGAAAATGTTTTTTAGTAAATAAATCTACATATTCTAAGCATGCTTTGGATTTAAAAATAGTTGATTTTGGTCTGTTATATTCTTTTATCAATTTTGTCAGTGCTTCACGAAATTTTCCACCCGGATTTGTAGGTGAATCGGTTTGATCCGAAAGAAAATGATAAATGAACATATCATCTTCTACTCCAAGATAGGTCAAATGTATTGCCACGGCGTAGGCCGGACCACCGGTTTCTGAATAATCATCACCGACAATTTGAAAATCACCAAACCCATCCATACTCTCATCCAGATAAGTAAGATGCAGATCGGAAAAATGCTCACTTGGAGGATACTGAGCGTTTTTTCTACGTGTCGTAAATCCATCTCTGATCAGTATCCTTGAGACTCCGTCTTTTCTAAAATGTCGCTGATACAATTTTCCAGCATAACCCTCTATAAATACATGCATATTAATGTTATCAAATGCCTCAAGCGCAGCGGATAGATCATTCCCCATCGTATATCCGTAATGAATAATTGTAAATGATCTTTCTGGAAATTGTGTCAGTACGCCAATTAAATCCCTTACATCCGATTCGGGATGCAAGATATATCCTATCGAAATATTATCAAATGTTTTGATTTTGTCTTCAAATAATTTCGCTTTGATATCGGCTGATATGACAGGTTCTTCTCCTGCCTGAGGATTAATGATAACTGTGCAGGCCACATTAAATTGGTTCAGCGGATTCATTGCACGAACCAATGCCGCAAAATCGCTCTTAACTGGTTCTATTATCGGATGGATACCATTATTGCTTAAAAATTCGGCATTATCACGTAATACAATAAGTTCGAACTGTTTTCCACGGAAATATGGACAATACATTCGGTTTAACTCCTATTATATTGCTAGTGGTAATACCATTCCAATGTTTTTATCTAATCTAGATGATAATCGTTGCATTTTTTTTTGATCATCACCGATACTCAGAGCATACGCTTTTAGTGAGAATGGTGTTTTATCAAGGAAATCCTTTATAAAAGCAGACGTATTGCGCTGTCTAAGAATTTTAACTGTCAAATCGTGTGCAGATTCAACAGGAATCGTGCAAAACAGTTGTTTACATTTATTAAATATCTGCGTGTTGGGTACATCAGGTATTCCACCATAATATTCCTGAATCACATGCAAATATTCATCTTTCCTGAATGTGTTGAATACCGTCTCAAGTATAATATTCTGTTTATTTGATTTTGATTCCCGGATTGTTCGGATTGTATTTCTGTCTGTGAGAATCATGATTCCAATATTATCCGGTATGATAATTCGCAATTTTGCAAGTTGAGATTCCGAGGTAATAACATTGATATGGTCAAATATCTCAAGATAAGCATATATCTGATTTTCAAGACGTTTAAATGAATCATATTCCGACTTTATTTCATATACCGTTGAAGAACCATTGACTATAACTACATCAGCTTTGCATTTTCCTACACGCAACTCTGTTAACATCTGCGATGTGTTAAGAGAATGCTTCCCGAGCAGTATTTTATTTGCGATAGCGTTTTTATAGATATATTCATTCCGATAATGCTTAAATAGAAAATTATAAACCAAATCAAAGAATTGACTTAATAATAATGACGAATCTAGATGTTTAAGCATACCGCTGTTTCTACAAACTTCCAATAAATAGCCCGATGTACCCTTTTCAATGATATCGTTCATCACAATAGGAGTAAAAAACCGACTTATTGACAGATAATATTTTAAATCAATTGACATCTTTGAAGTCTATTCTTATTAATAAAGTACATTTCCAAATTAACAATTTCAATCACTAATTAAAAATATATTGAGATCATCTACAATATCCAATCGAAATATGCATTTTGTTTTTATTATGTTTCCCCGTACAAACACGTGTTCAATTTAACAAATTGTTCAAATCGGAAAATTAGATTACATACATTCGCCGGCTGACAACATTGATAATCCCACGAATCATCCTGAAAATCTGTTCCATTCCCTGAAAATTGATTCCGTCAATTTCGTCGGAAACCGATAAATATCAGCAGACGCAGCTCGGGGCTGAAGAGTTGCCGGTTTTCTGCCAAACCGGACAGCAGTCCGATTGCCAAACACCCGACAATATTCACCGTCAGCGTACCCTAAGGAAATGCGGCCTGACTGAACAAGCGATGAACCAGTCCGCTCATCAGATAGCGCGCTACCGATCCCAAAAATCCACCGGCTCCAACAAGAAGCAGCTTAATCATTCAATTCTCCTGAAATTAATATAACAATAGTTTCACCGTAATCCAGCGGAACGATTATTTGTAATCCATTGTGTTATATCTAAAATTAGCCCGAAATCCCTTTTTTCAACGCCTGTTCAATAGCCTCCAGGATGACCTTGCTGCTGGCGGTTGCGCCGCTGATGGTGTCAACCTGCAGGCTCTGGGCATTGACCACATTGGCCGGGATTATCTCAGCGTCACCGCCTCTGCCGTTCTCGTGCTGTAGCAGTTCGATTGATTCAATTTTGTGATCTTTCACCACAACTTTGACAGTGACTTTAACCAAAATTGCATCATATTCGCCGGTATATTCACCATCGGCCACCGTCTGAAGATCAACGTTTTCAATTTCAATCGCCACAACCCGCTCTTTATATTCTTTCAATGTGTGACAACTCATCAGTGATAAACTGACAGCAACCAGAATTAGAATCCATTTAAACTTTTGTATTACTATTTTCCTAATCTTTCATGGTCTTGATAAATTCGTTAATGTTATCTTCCTTTATTTTCGACACACTTTCAGTCACATGAGCGACCTTCTTTATCATGAACTTTTCAATAAAATTCATCTTCGCTAAGTTGAATTCACCTCCAAAAAGCCCCTTCGCAGTCGCGTGCTCAAGCAGCTGTTTGGGAAAATTATCGGATAACTCTTTCATCGCTCCGTCGCCATCTTCCATATGACAAATATAGATCCCCAGCTGCTTTTGAAGCAGAAAATCGATATTCCGCTGGACAAAGCTTTTTATTTTCCCCTGGATTCGTCCGGCATGAATCGATCCGCCGATAACGATCCGGTCAAAATTCTCCAGGTCAATCCGGGTTATGTTCCGGACATCGCTTAGCTTTGTATCAGGTCCAAATGCCTGAGCAAGTTTCTCGGCGGCGTTTTTAGCACATCCATGTTTACTGGCGTACACAATCAATGTTTTCATTTGTCCATCCCCATTTTTCACTCGGTTAATAATCCCTGAAAACTAATAACAAAAATGTTAAATCTCAACAACTTCTGTTGAGATTTGTCATTTAGACGATATTATTGAAAATCGATTAACGCAATTCATTTGATCCCGCTCACGCCCGACTGACATCCTTTTTAAGTATTACGCATCAGACCTCTATTCTTTGAACAAACGATAATCAGAATCCTTTTATATGAGAAACTATCCAATAAATTTTTAAAATCAATCGAAGTTAAAGGGAGCGAGAGATGATTAAAAATTATTTAAAGGTGGCACTGCGGAATATATCCCGCCACAAGGTTTATTCCTTCATAAATATTCTCGGGCTGGCGATTGGTTTGACGGCCTGTATTTTAATTCTGCTCTATCTGCAGTATGAACTGAGCTACGACCGCTGGAATGATAAAGCCGACCGGATTTACCGGATTGCCCTGCATGGCATCCTGGGTGAAAACGAATTTAACGGTTCCGTGGCCTGTGCCCCATTGGCAAAAACATTGATAGCTGAATTTCCGGAAGTCGAGAGCACTGCCCGAATTCGCACCTACGGTTATCCGGTTCTGCGCTACAACGAAAAAGTGTTCAGCGAAGAACTATTTTACCACGTCGATTCGACCTTTTTCGATGTGTTCACAATTGAATTTCTGATGGGTGATCCTAAAACCTGTTTATCAGAACCCAATACAGTTGTCCTCACGGAATTGATGATGAAAAAATATTTCGGCGATGAAGATCCCATTGGCAAGATCATTAATTCCGATAATCGTACTGATTGGAAAGTCACCGGCGTAATCAAGGACTTTCCCAAGAACAGTCACTTTCACCCTGACTTCCTGGCCAGTTTTTTAAACAATGAAGGTGATCAGAACATCTGGGTCAGTAATAATTACAGCACTTATGTCCTTTTAAAGGAGGGGCATAATTATAAAGACCTGGAAGCCAAATTTCCGGACCTGGTTCGAAAATATGTCGGGCCGCAAATCCAACAGTTTCTCGGAGTTTCCTGGGACCAATTGGTCGCCAATGGCGCAGCCTATGAGTATTTTCTCCAGCCTCTGACGGACATTCACCTGAAATCCCATCTTGACTTTGAGCTTGAGCCCAATGGTAATGCCCTGTACATTACCCTGTTTTCCATTATTGCAATGTTTATTCTGATCATCGCCTGCATCAATTTTATGAACCTGGCCACCGCCCGTTCCGCCAACCGCGCCCGTGAAGTGGGAATTCGAAAGACACTCGGTTCCAACCGCTCGCAGCTGATCGGTCAATTCCTGACCGAATCCATTATCATTACCTTTATTGCCGTTGTCATCGCGATGATTTTCGTTAAACTGCTGCTGCCGCAATTTAACAACCTCATCCAAACTTCCCTGATAATCAATTATTTCAGTAATATCTATATCATTCCGTTACTTCTTCTGACTGCGGTAGTTGTTGGGGGTTTGGCTGGAGTCTACCCGGCATTTTACCTGGCTTCTTTCCGCCCGGTCAAGGTTCTGAAAGGCGAAAAACAGAAAGGCGGGCGCGAAGCGACTCTGCGCAGTATTCTGGTTGTATTTCAATTTCTTATTTCCATTGCTCTTTTCACTGGCAGTTTTATTATATACCGTCAATTAAGCTTTATGCAGAACCGGGACCTTGGGTTCAACAAAGATAACCTAATTATTGTCGAAAAAACGGACGATATTGCACAGAGTTTTGCTGCTTTTAAAAAGGGGCTGCTGGAAAACCCGACGATTATCAGTGTCGCGAATAGCCGCACAGTTCCGGGCCGGAATATCGGAAACAGTGTCTATTCTCACAGTGACGCCGCAAATGAGGACAGTAAATTGCTAAACGTTGATGCGACCGATATTGATTTCACCGAAACCTACGGCATACCCATGGTTGCCGGGCGTTTCTTCATCGCCGGGCGCAGCACTGATTCCACTGGTGTCATCTTAAATGAATCTGCCGTTCGAGAGCTGGGTATAGAAAATCCAGTCGGAAAATACCTGACCCAGACCGGACAAAATTCAGATGAAATTTTGAAATATGAAATTATGGGCGTCATGAAGGATTTTCATTATCAGTCCCTGCACCGTAAAATAGAACCACTGGTCATGTTCTTTAATCGATTTAATGCCGGCAGAACAACCACCGTGCGTATCGATCCAAAATACAAAAAGGAAGCAATTCAGCATATCGAGAGCACCTGGTACAAATATGCGGGCAACCAGGCCTTTGAGTATGTTTTCTTGGATGATGACTTCAATCGTCTCTATTTATCCGAAATCCGCACCCGCCAGATCGTGACCATTTTTTCAACTTTGGCAATATTCATCGCCTGCCTGGGACTCTTTGGCCTGGCGTCCTTCACCACCGAACAGCGTACCAAGGAGATCGGCATCCGCAAGGCCATGGGTGCTTCGGTTCCGAGCATCTTTACCCTGTTATCAAAAGACATCCTCAAACTGGTCCTGCTGGCAGCGTTGATCGCCCTGCCGGCATCTTATTATATGATGAGCAACTGGCTACAGAACTTCGCCTACCGGATTGGCTACAGCATCTTCGGGTTTATCCTGTCCACAGTAATCGCCGGGATCATTGCCATTCTGACCATCAGCAAGCAGACCTACAAGGCCGCCAGTGCGAACCCGGTGGACGCATTGAAATACGAATAAATTCAGCCTTTTTCGCGATCTGAAAACGGACAATGGATTTAAATTACCGATTGCAAATCTGCTAAGTCACTTATATATTTCGGTAACTATTACTAAATATAACGACAATGACGCCACGCGACCCAACTACTCTGTTTAAATACAACCGGGCGAAGCGAATTTTAAAGCCCCTTTTCATTCCTTTTGATCATTACGTCAGATACTTCGGTCTGAAGAATAGAATCAAAGACGGCCCCAACCTGATCTTGGCCAATCATCCCGGAATGGGCCGGGATATTGCCGGCGTTATCACCGCTTATCAGCGACAACTTTACTTCCTGGCGGCCCACTACCTGTTCGACCCGGACATTCTGCTGAACACACATGTCAAACCAGCCCTGGGCCCGGTATTTTCCAAAATCCTGCTTCCGGTGGCGGTCCGGTTTTCCCAATACCTGCCAAAAATTTTAAAAGAACAGGAAATGATTCCCATCAATAAACACTATGACGGTGATCTGCAAAAATTCGCACAGCAGCTGCGTCAGTCAATTAATCAGGTAAAGAACTACCTGCTTCAGGGGCAGGCGGTAGTCATTTTTCAAATTACTTATAATATTCTGAAGTCCATCGGCCAAAAACGGATTGTGGACAAAGAACCCAGCAGGTTTCACCCCTACATTCCCCGTTTTAACCCCACCTTCGGCAAAATCGCCTATGAATTATTTACGGAACACAATCTTCTGGTACCGGTAACTCCGGTCGGTATTCACGGCGCCGAAGGGCTGAACCCCTTTCGAAAAATGGTAATAAATATTGGCAAGCCGCTGACGATTGCCTCCTGTCTCCAAAATCAAGGCAGTAAAGATCCGGTAGCCCGGTTTACCACCGAATTGGAACGCCAAGTAGCCGGGCTTATCAGCGATTCAGGATTACCGGTTGCCCAAGCCGGGATATCAATCCCTTAAACGGTACGATAAACATATTTCTGATTTCAACGGACAATATTTTCATTCCTGCGACGAATCAAAACGAGCCACCAGCCAATTCATTCATGCCACCGGCCTGTTTGAACAGGGCAACGAACCATTTATTTATTCCAATAAGTCATTAGAATATTACTGCGTACAATCGATATGTTCCATCGGGTCATCGGAATATTACTGCATTCTATCGACATGTTCCATCAAGTCATCGGAGTATTACTGCATTCTATCAAATTATTCCAACGGGTTATTAGAATATTACGGCGTTCTATCAATATGGGTATTCAAATAAAAATAATTAGTGTACAAGGTATCATTTTCAGCAGACGGATAATGGAAATCTTACTTCGGGTTATAAGTTTCGACAATTACAACATGCAGATCAATTTTCCACTGTTCTGAATTCGGGAATTGACAATTAATATGAAGTGATCCTTATTTAAAATAGTCTGTTTAGAGCTTTCGTAGTGCGTCTTATCGCACACCCCTAGCAATTAAAGCACCATCCCAATGAAACGAACCAATAAGAGCTATTGTATTGTTTTTAAAATCACCATGATAAAATGCCTTATCTTCAACAGGGGCATCAGGAATTCTCTTCCATGTAACCCCGTTGTAATGCAATACTGTACCTTGTCGCGAACCGATATATATATCATTTAGCGCTTGAATCCCAATCATGGTATATCCATAATCCGACAGATCTAATCCTGCTTTACTTGAAGGAGTAAACTCCATTTCATTACTATCAATTGGTTTTTTAATTAGACCTATCGAAGTTAAGATATAGACGGTATCTGATAAAACATCTAATCCCGTAGCCCGACCAAATTCCCCATTGTCCCAATCAGCATAATAACTATCGGCTTCAAACAACGTCTTCCACTCTCCGTCAACTAATTCCAATGCTATACTTTCACCACTGTCGTTATAACCAGTTGCGTAAACATGATTATCTTTCCCATTGATATCACGCATGAAGATATCGGTACCTGTTTCTAACTTCTCCCAAGTATTTCCATCATAATGAACAGAATATCCCTTTTGCCCTACAAGGTAAATATCATCACCGGATTCACTCCACATCCGCCACAATGGTCCATAGTCTGGGTCACCAACATATTCCATAAAAACAACCAATGGAATAAACTCATTACCATCCCATCTAGTTAAAGTTCCACCAGTGCTGAAATATACATCTGAAGATGATATCGCATATACTGATGTTAAATCATCCGATCCAATGAGAGTTTGGTTTGGATATTTAAAATTTGGAATTTTAAAATATGTCCACTCAACACCATCCCAGTGAATTGCATTGTATGGTCCACCGGTCATTTTCAATTCACCAACCGCCCAAATGTCATTATCATCGATAATGGCCACATCTCGGAGTACCGAGGGATAATCGGCGATTGTATCAACATACCAGGTAAAGTCACTGTTGCTTATATCCATGGTTCGGGCATATACAATGTCACTAGAATCGATAATATCACCACGATAGACATAGAGCGCCTGGTACAGATAATCGGTAGATGGTTGCAGACCGGAATCCATGATCAGGGTGTCTGTTCCATACAGCGTGTCGGTTCTGATATATTGGTAGTCCCGGTAAAGCGAATAGAGTTTTCTCAATCCGGAATCCGGAATCGACACATTCAGATACACTGATTGACAGCGGGTGTCTTCAACCGAAAGTAAAATATCTCCTTCGATTTCAGGTTCAGGTTTGAGATCTTCCGGGCAAGATACAAACGCTATAATGATCAGAAATCCGAAAATGACACTGAGAACCGCTGTTGTTCTTATCATAAATACCTTTGTATAACGGTGTAAAGATACATCACATACAAATCAAATTCAAAAGAAAAACTGTCTCAAAGTTTCTGGCGTCTTGACTCCTGGCTCTTGTATCTTAATCCGACATAACTCACCCTGATACATCGGTACAAGTCAAGTCATAAATTAATCAAACAACTCTTCGTGAAAAGCCTCTTTCAGTTCTTCCTGCATGGGAAAGACAACAATGTCCCGTGACTGATCGGGAGTGATGCTTTTTTCGAGAATATCATTGATTTCATTGGCAGTATGGCTGTAGAGCCGGCAGAAAATCGTGGCTTTTTGAAGTTCCTCCGGCCCGCCCAGTTTCATATTGACCGCCAGCTCCAGGTTTTCCATATCCCCGTCCCGGCACAGAAACAGGATCGCGTTTTTCCGGCTGTCCCGGATTTTACCCGCTACCAGTTCCCAGATATCAGAAGAATGGATATCGCCTTCAATGGGGTTGTGAATAAAGCAGCCCATAACAGCCTGTTCCTGGGCATTCTGAAATTTGCGCCGCTTCAGATCGATATTCATACGGCTCGCTACAACAACGATATCATCGTGACTTTTCCGTTCTTTGTCGCTGCTGAGATGGTAAAACAGCATCTGCCCAAAGCGTCCGTAACCGAGAATAATAAAAATATTCCCTTTCGGATCGAGGTAATTCCTCTGCAGGACCCAGTGCCGGTACAGCCGGCGCGTGACGACCTGGTAACCGTTGAAAATCCTTACTCCGGCATAGAGCGGATCCTTTAGAAAGCTATCTTTCCAGAGATCGTGGAGCCCCAGATTGCCCAAATGAAAAAATGTTTTCAATCCTTTCCGGCGATCCGGCATTCCCTGGATGCTAACCAAGGTATTGAGGTTCGTAATATCAAGGTTGGTTGTGATATACACCCGTTTGGCCCGCTGCACATTCGCCCGGCGCAGAACCGCCAGCTGGGAAAAATCATCCCGCAGCCACCAGGTGGTTTTACTTTTTCGCAGAAAGATACTCCGGGAATTATTCGGATCTCTTTCAATGACGACAATCCGATGATCTTTGGGTTCATGTTCCTTGATTAAGTCATAAATCAGCCGGCCATTCCGACCCAAGCCACACACCACGGAATGATTGCGCCAACGCGGAGAAAAATGACTCAGTACTTTCTCCTGGATCACCTGGTACACGGCTCCCAGAGTCAGCACCGGTGCTAAAAAATAGCATATCCATAACAGTATAAGTGACGTCGCAGACCCGCCAGATGGCAAGCCAATATCCAGTCCCCCGATTATAAACAGGGTCAATGAATAGTACAGCGCCTCAAAATAACGCCCGACCCCACTTTCCGACACCATCGTTGTCTGTAAAAACGATGTCCAAGCGATCAGGACGATAAATACAAACAACGAATATTTCCAATATTTCCAGATAATCCGTATCATTTACTCAACTCCTTAATTGTGCTAAAATTACTCACTTTCACCTACAGTCGCAAAAGAATAACTGATAAGTGTACTGGTACATATACTCAAGAATCAGTTCTCTTGGATATTAGTTGTATATAAATAAACTGTGTCCAATATTTGATAGAACTTTGGGTAAAAATAATTTATAATTAAATACTTCTTTAAATAACTAAAGCCATATATTAATAGAATAAACAGATTGATTGGTAAAAATAAAATACCAAACACTTTTTAGAAAATTCTTTTTTTCATTTATACAATATCACCATTAAAATTAAACAAATATTTTATTGTTTTTTCTAAAGTAAATTTTTACTATTGTTGCACACTAAAAAATTGAATAAAGTGGATTAATTCAAAATATTAATAATAATTTGGAATTCAACTGAATACTCATTATATTTTCCCAAGATTTGAATACCAACTAAAAATAGGTTTGAAATGGTTACTAAAAAAGGTGGAAATAATTCCAAGGATGGTCTGTTTTCTACAATTCGACAGGCCGATTTATGGATGTCAAAAGTTGGAACGAAGACCGGTATTAAAAACAACTTGATCGAATCCCGCACTCAAATTGACCATTTAAGAAAAAGGATTAGAATTGAAAATAAATTTATGGAAAAACCTATTTCTATTTGATCTTCTGTGCCAATTCCTAAAGATAAATTTATTACATATTCGTTAGATACTCTATGCAATTTTTTTGCACAAAGTATTAAGGGGGATTACGATCACAACCTCCTTCTAATACAACGAAAACCTCAAATTAAATATCTTGAACAATATTTACATGACATTGGTACAAAATCGATGATAGTTGAGGCAGACTATATTGATCATGATTATATTGTTGATTATGCAGGATATTATTCAAGATGTTTTCAATCATATCCAAAAGTATGCAACAGAGTTCACTTTTTTAACAAGTTATACGATGATGAATATATTGATAATATGTTTAGAGGCAACGATATCGAACCATTTTTTAATGAAGATCATTATCTCGGATTTTTGGTTATAAAACCTCTTCCACATAGAATTTTAGGTAGAATCTGTCTTAAAACTTATTCAAGTGATAATTCTCGCAGATATTATCCTGTATGTAGACCATATAATGTTCATTTATATGGACTTTCAACAAAGTTAATATCATTAACTTTTCAAGAACAAGATTGTGTAATCTCGGTATGTGCTACAAGCGCATTATGGAGTGTATTCCAAAAAACTTCAGAATTATTTCATCATCGGTTATTATCACCATTTGAAATAACAAATAATAAAGCAGCAATCCAAGGAACAGATTCAAGAGTTCTACCTAATCCAGGATTAAATTGTAATCAAATTGCAAGTGTCATTCGAAGTGTTCATTTAGAACCTCTCGCAATTCAATGTGTGGATGAAAATGTTTTTAAAAACACATTCTATGCTTATATCATATCTGGTATTCCTATAATAGTTGTAATAGAACTTTTTTCCCTCCATGTGGAAAGAGGTTGGGAATCAATGGGCCTTCATGCAGTCACAGGTACTGGTTTTAGTTTAAATGATCAGGATCCTTTCAACAAACTTTTTACGATCTTCTAAAATTAATAAATTCTATGTACATGATGATCAAATAGGACCGTTTGCTCGAATTGAATATTGCGATGATTTTATTCCAGCTGAAGTAAAGAATAATATTGAAGACGTGAAATCATTTAATACATCATGGACAGACGATGATTTAAAGATCACTAAAGTCAATGGTGTTCCTCATTGTACTTTTACCATTGTACCATAAAATTAGAGTTCCATTCCAATGTATCTACGAACATATGTTCACATTAAACAATCTCATACATTACGTAGTAGAAAATAATCCAACATTAAAATGCTTTGTATTTGAATGGGATATTTTTC
>JAHJGX010000183.1 GCA_018824205.1 bacterium | reverse complement strand
CTGCTTATGTAACGACGTTTGATCCCAGGGCTAACTTCGGTTTTAATCCCTTCTCCTACTGTTGTCATAATTCTCTCTTCCTTTCTGTTTAGAGTCTATTTTAACTCTAATCGTGTCCAAGAAAATTTAGGCACTCAGGGTCAGGTAATTCGCCGGTCAAGACCCACGTGAAGAAATCCCGTCACTCTGCATGTTTTAATAGAAGGCATTGCAGTAAATGCTGCAACATAAGAGGATGTCCTGTAAAGAAAGGTGAGAAGTTTTATTACTTGCGATATACTGATAAGGAACTCAGGGTAGCCCTTAGAAGAAGTTATGAAAATACTGATGAATTTATAGATCGTTACCGATGGCGTGCCGGAGCAGAGGCAACCATGTCGGAATATGATAGAAGGACAGGAGTGAAACAATTGCGGGTAAGGGGTCTTGGAAATGTTCGGTTCTCTGCTGTTTTGAAGGCGGCTGGTATCAACATTTTTAGAGCAACTGCCGTAAGAAAGGCAATAATAGTGGCAGATATAAAAATATTTGCTAAAAATTACATTTTTCCAGTTGTCAAAGAGCGGGTTTTGAAAGTTTATGAGTATGTTGGTAAGTATTTATCCGATTCCGGTGAAATCTATGACTATGAGTATATTTTCTGAAATTAATCAATTTTACCTTTTTACGAGGTTGTCAATTTTTAGGTTTTCTTTTTTATGGTACCATTTTTGTGACGGAAAAGATTTTTATACTGCATCAGATTGATTATTAAACAGTCAATGATTCCAGCATCTACTTAGAAGCAATATGGTTTGTCGTCAATAAATAAAAATTCGAATACGCGTATACGTACAGCATCTATATTTTAAATTCTATGGTCATTCTTGAATCAATATTTACCAGTATTATGAAAAAATTGCCCATTACACCAAATAGGTGTAAAGAAAGCGAGTGGAAACATGTACCCCCACGGTTGATTGAGAATGGACAATTAGCTAAATGTTGTGACAAACCAGGCAGGATGGATTTCGCTTATATTCAATTTTGGAAAATGTTAAATCCTCACCGTCGAAAATAAGGAGTTTTCCTTTCAGGGCGGGACTTGCTGTCATTAAATATTTCAGAACTTCACTTGCTTGTATACATCCTATGAGCCCCGGGGTAATGCCTGCTACAGGAAAAATTTCTTTAGGTGGAGATTTTGGAAAAAGACATTGTAGACAGGGAGTCTTCGGTGGATAAATAAATGTTACTTGTCCGGTCATTCCCCATATCGCACCATGAATTAACGGGATATTTTTTTTAATACAATAAGCATTGAGTAAATACCGGGTTTTAAAATTATCAAGACAGTCCACTACTATATCAGGCATACCAGTAATTGATTCTATATTCATTTCATTTAGATGATCGGTAAAGGGACTGATATTAATCGTAGGGTTTAATTCTTTTAGAGTTTTTTCTGCTGAGATTGCTTTTAATTCACCAATTCTTGCATCTGTATGTAACACCTGCCTGTTCAGGTTGGATAGTTCAATTTTATCCGAATCGCAGATTCTGATCGTTCCAACTCCCGCCATAGCAAGTTGGATGGACACCATGCTTCCAAGTCCGCCGGCCCCAGCAATGAAGACACATGCTGATTTCAATTTGACCTGGCCTGATTTACCCCAGCCGGAAGTAATCATTTGCCGGTTATATCGTTGTTTATCGTAATCTGTAAGAATCATTTCGTACTCGCAGTCATACTTTGATACCATAATATTTTAGGTTGTTATAGACATCATATATTAAAAATCAGGCGAAGGAAATTGGAAAACAAAAATCAATTTAGCGATAATAAAAAGACTAATCAAGTATCAGAAAATCTTGTAACACGGTCATCGTTGTTCGGGAGCCAAGGGAATTACGATTTCAGGTAAAAAAAAGACTTGACATTCTAAAAATAGTTTAATAAGATGAAGTGTCACCACCATGGGTGATGACTATCTCGGGGAAAATTTTTGGAAATTAAAAAACTTATCGAAATGCTTCTTCGTCTTGGTTTTAATCGCACCGAAGCCAAGGTATATATTGCCCTGCTGGGAGGAGATAGTCTTAAAGCAAGTGAGATTACCGTGCGATCGGGAGTACCGCGTCAGAAGGTTTATGGCGCCTTAAAAAAACTTTCCCATAGCGGATTTTGTATATATAAGCCCGGAAAGATACACCGATATAGCGCAACCGATCCTCAAATTTCGATCAACGATTATATTAAAGCGCAAAAAGAACAGGAAGTATTCCGCGAGGCGACCGCCTTGGAACTTCTAATGAAGCTGGGGCCGATGTTTGAGAAAAGCGAACATCAATTTAATCCGTTTGAGTTTATCGAGATCGTCAAAGGGAAAAATCAAATTGAGAGACGAATAATTCAACTGGAAGATGAGATCGAAACGGAATTTCTTGGGTTTATCAAAGCTCCCTACGTTAAACCTCCACCTAAAATCCCGATTAAAAAAATATCTGAAAAAAAACTACGCATGCGTTGTATTTATGAAATCGACAAGTGGAATGAGGCAGAGTTTCTGGAAAATCAGATCAGGCAAGGGATTGAAGCGCGATTTGTTGAAAAATTACCGATGAAACTGGCTATTTACGATAGTAGATCAGTTATGCTTGATTTTCAACTTCCTACTGATACGCCAACATATACTATTGTAGTTATTGAACATCCATATTTTGCTCAACTTATGAAAATTGCTTTTAATTCTGTCTGGGAGGAGTCCATACCTTTGATCGATAGAAAAGAATTGATTGATTTTAATAAATAATCCGAATGATAATATATTTTAGGCAAAGATTATTTTTTTAATAACGGGAACAGAAGGTTTTGTGAGTGTCTATATAAAAATTAGTAGAGGAAGGAGGTCGGGTAAATATTTTGCGATTGATTTCTTATAGAAAATTTAAATCACAATTAATTTGGGAGGTTAAAAATGACTAAGAAGATTGTTATTGGATTTTTACTTGTCGTATGGATGACGTCATTCGTATTGGCACAGATTACTCCGTCAGTCGTAACCAACAATGATTATCGTTTAGGGATGCGCTATTCGGAATGTCGCAACAGTGCGCGTTCGTCGGATGGTACTATAGCGGTAGTCTGGGAGACCGACGCTGCATTTAGCAAGGAGATTTACTATTCGATGTATGATGAATTATTAGGTGGTTGGTCGGCTGGAGTACAGTTGAGTAATCCGTCTACCGACACCCGTGCGCCGGGACTTGTGGCGGATGATGCGGGCAACTTGTATGCCGAATGGGAAGAGAGTCAGGGTGGAATTTACAGTGTAATGGTTTCCAAATACGATGGCAGCAGTTGGTCGACTCCGGTTGAAGTGGATACTTTTTCCAGTACTATCGGGATGGCCAACATCGGCGTATCACCTGACGGTAATACAATCGTAGTTGGTTATCTGTCGGTATGGGGAGAATCCGGTGATGTTTACGCTGCGATAAGTACGGACGGCGGCGCCAACTGGAGCAATACAAACCTGACCAAAACATCGATGACGCCAGGTGTACTTGCGCAGAGGTATGCGATTCCGTCGATTGTCGTGACAAACTCCGGGAATGCTCATATGATATGGTACGACGTACCTGATGAACCGGCAGGTTTGGCGACCTGGTGGTCGGAAGTTGTATTGAGCAGTTATGACGGCAGTACGTGGTCTGCACCGACGGTCATTTCGGTAATGGAAGACGGCGCAAATTACACCTGGGATAGTCATGGCGTCATAGCGCTTGATCCCGATGAGAATCTGCACCTGGTATATGCGAGCAACGATACCTCGTGGGAATATTTGTCGGATGGGAAACCCACCGGCGTTGTATATTACCGGAACAATGTCGGCGGCAGTTGGAGTGATCCGATTCGGATCGATGAATCGACGGAGCCGTCGGCATGGGAACCGTGCATTAACATAGGAACAAATAGCGCGATATACATTACGTATTCACAGCTTGATCCGGCGTATCCTGATACCCGTAACGGTTATTACGTAACATCGGGTGACGGAGGTGTGAATTTTTCGGTACCTGTAAAGGTAAGTGATAATACTTATCCCAGTGCCGAGAATTTTCCTGAGATCAGCATAGGCTCGGTTCGTGACGAGATATCCGGTGTGTTTACTGGCGGCGCTGATATTACCTGGATCGAATATAATACCACCACCACTTATGGTTTCAATGTCATGCATGGAGTTATTCCGAGAATTGATGCTTTTATTCGCCCGGTTTATCTTCAGACCTCAGTCGTAACCAACAATGATTATCGTTTAGGGATGCGCTATTCGGAATGTCGCAATAGTGCGCGTTCGTCGGATGGTACTATAGCGGTAGTCTGGGAGACCGACGCTGTATTTAGCAAGGAGATTTACTATTCGATGTATGATGAATTATTAGGCGGTTGGTCGGCTGGAGTACAGCTGAGTAATCCGTCTACCGACACCCGTGCGCCGGGACTTGTGGCGGATGATGCGGGCAAGCTGTATGCCGAATGGGAAGAGAGTCAGGGTGGAATTTACAGTGTAATGGTATCCAAATACGATGGCAGCAGTTGGTCGACTCCGGTTGAAGTGGATACTTTTTCCAGTACTATCGGGATGGCCAATATCGGCGTATCACCTGACGGTAAT
>JAHJGX010000182.1 GCA_018824205.1 bacterium | reverse complement strand
TCCAAATCTTTAAATTGTTTCTTGTGAGTCATATCGGTCTCCCTTCTTTTAGTGTTATTTTTGGTCTTCTAAAATTAAGAAGGGATACCGATAAGGGCTAACACTCACTTTTAAACATAATATCTACTTAGTGAATTATAAAAGCAGATAAAATATTGGATACCACTCAAGGCGTCATAGAGCGATTTACCTACTACAATGAGGAAAATGGCTTCAGCATTGCTAAACTTGAAAAAGGAATAGTTGCGGTGGGAATGCTTCCCGGTGTGAACGTTGGCGAGACCGTTAAATTAACCGGGCATTGGATTTCGCATCCTCAGTACGGCCGCCAATTTAAGATTATAAGTTTTTCGACGATTTATCCGGCAACCATTTCAGGAATCACTAAATACCTGGGCTCCGGATTAATTAAGGTGTATGGTACCTCAAATGGAAAGATTTCCTCGCTGAGTAGACGTTTAATTTAATCCGATAATTAACATCAGCTGCTTTTCTCAAGGAATTGTAAATTTCATCCAATCACCCTAAAACTTGAAAAGGACATTTTACTCATAAGACACTTTGAAAAACTTGCTTACGTCAGATGGAAAAATTCTCATATAAATAGGTCTTATCGAGCACTAGTTTTTATTTTTTTAACAAAAACAAATTTTCAAAAAAAATAGAAAAATAGTTGACATGCCCAAAATCAATCTGTATATTAAATGTAAGCGTTTACATTATTTGTTGATTTGAGGTTTTATTAGATGGCAACTATCGTTGATGTAGCAAAGCTGGCTGGATTTTCAACCGCAACGGTTTCGCGTGTAATCAATGAAACTGGAAAGGTCAAGATCACAACCCGGCGTAAAGTATTAAACGCGATTAAGGAATTAAATTTTTCACCCAATATCAGTGCTCAAATACTTCAAAGTAAACAGAGTAAAATTATCGGAATGGTGTTTCCGGATGCCAGCAGTATTTATTTTTCCGAAATTATTCGCGGTATTATTAACCTTGTGAATAAATATGGTTTTCAAATAATTATTGGTAGTGCCCACGATGAAGAGGAAGAATTAAAAACAGCATCACGATTCCTAAATGGCAGAACGGTTGATGGTCTGGTGATGATGGCCCCATCGTTAACAAATGAAGAACTGTTTAACATACCAATAAACCATAATACACCGGTTGTTTTTATATCAGTACCTCCGGAAAAAGCGGGAATGACGACTGTAGTACTGGATAATTTTAATAGTGCGATAAAGATGACACAGCACCTGATTAAATTAGGACATCGGCGTATAGCATTTATTCATGGTTCTCCTCACAATTATGATTCCAAACGTCGGTATGCCGGTTATCTGAAAGCACTGGAGAATGAGGGAATTCCTGAATCCTTAAAGTTGGAAGCCGAAGGTAATTTTACTGAAGATTCCGGTTATAAAGCTTGCCAACAGTTACTTAAAACAGAACCCAGACCTACGGCCATCTTTGCGGCTAATGATGCCATGGCGATTGGCGCGATCGAGGCTGTGAAGGATTCCGGTTTAAAAGTACCCGATAATATTGCGATTGTAGGCTTTGATGACATTAGTACATCACAGTATATAACACCCGCATTAACAACCGTCAGAGTTCCACTGTACGAAATGGGACAACTAGTTGGAAAAACTCTGTTACAAAAAATAAACTCCGATTCAAAAGAACATCTGACTGTCGCCGAACAAATAGTAATTCCTCTGGAAATTATTGTTCGTGAATCCTGTGGAGCAAAATTAAAATGATAAACAATTACATTATAAGAGATGGAAAGTAACAAAATGACATGTAAACGTTTACAAACCTTAGGAGGAGAAATGAGAAAGTTAGTTACGTTTTCTATTATCATTACCCTGATGGTAATGGTTATGGTTTTCTCACAAAACGTTTGGGCTGGTCCAGCCCATATGGATCCTGCTTATATTAAAGTAGTATCGACCGAGAAACCATTAATGATTGACGGAGTGCTTGATGAAACTGACTGGGAGCGCCGTTTTGATTATTTGGTGTTTAATCCGGATACAGTCACCGGTGATGTTGAGTATGCCCCGACTGGGGGTGTTTTGGTGACCGGAACCTATCCGGATACAACAACCACTTATGTAAAATTTATGCATGATGGACTTGACCTGTTTATTGCATTGGATTCAGACGATGAATATGTTGGCAAGTTCGGTGACAGTTGGGAAGGCGATGGTCTTTTCATGAAAATCAAAGATGCAGCAGGAACCGCTGTTGAGTACAAATTGTATTTCAACCTTGGTAGTGTCGATCCGGAGATTGCTTTTGAACTCCCCGGAATGTATCCGAACTCCGGTACAGGTGCTGCTTCTAAAAAGGCTGGGACCATCGTAAACGACACAACTCAGGTCGATGCCGGGTACAGTGCTGAAATGGTAATTCATCTGGATGAGTTGGGATATACCGACCCCTATGCCGATATCGAAGTCATGATCGCTATTTTTGATCCTGATAATTATATCGATACCGACAATCCATGGAAAGCTACGGGATCATTTTACAAACAGTGGTGGGGTAGCGAGTGGGGTAGTGAATTTCGGATATTACGCCTTGCTGATCCACCGAACTGCAAAGCTTTTAAAACAGATACGGATATAACCCTTGATGGAAATTTAGATGAGGATTTTTGGGCTGGTGCCAATTATATTGTCGTTGGAAAAAACAATGCTTTAAGTACTGGTGGATTCTACATGCAATGGGGCGATACAGCAAATAGCTATATGGATCCGAGTGACGCCCAAATCAAATTTATGCATAAAGGTACTGATCTCTATATTGGTGTTGAATCGAACGATGCTTCAGTATGTAAGTGGTCACCAGGCTGGGAAGCAGATGGTTTATTCCTTTGGATGACGAATTACGGTTCGATTCCCGCTGCCGGTGAACGCATGGAAATCAAAGCGATGTATTTTACCGGGACAGAAGGTGGCGGTATTTCATTTGAAATGAGTGGAACAGTACCGACCGGTGCAGCAGAAGGTGCATCCTTTGAACCGGCCGGAACAGTGACACATACGGAAACAAATGGTGTTGATGCCGGCTATAGTATTGAGGTTGTCGTACATACTGCGGATTTTGGATATGAGGAAGGTGATACTGTTATGTTGAGCGCCTGTATTTGGGATTTGGATTATGCCAGTGCTGATGCCTATACGGAAGGTGTCGCAGATTATGCTCCCAACTGGTGGGGAACCCAATGGGCTGATCCTGGTTTTGAAAAATATTTTATGTATCGTGGAGTCATTTTAACCGGTGAAGAGGTCTCCAATAATCCGCCTATTGCAAATGCAGGACCAGATCAAGTGGTCAATGAAGGTACAACTGTCCATCTGGACGGATCCGGATCAAGCGACCCTGAAATTTCCAACCTGAGTTATACCTGGACAGCTCCCGCCGTAATTACACTGTCCGACGCGAATGCAGTTGATCCAAGCTTTGTAGCGCCCGATGTTGATAACATCGAGAAATACGACATAATTCTTGTCGTGAATGACGGTGAATTGAATTCCGTTCCGGATACTGTGACAATTACGGTACAAAATGTGCCGGAACAAAGGTTGATTGCCCATGTTGATCCGATGAGTATCAAGGTAGTATCGGTTGAAAACCCTTTGGTAATTGACGGTGTTTTGGATGAAATCGATTGGAAACGTCGCTATGATTACCTGGTATTTAATGCCAAGAAAGTTACTGGCGATGTGGAATATGCACCAACAGGTGGTGTTCAAGTTACCGGCGATTATATCGACACGACGACAACCTATGTCAAATTTATGCATGATGGTCTTGATTTGTATATTTCCCTGGATTCTGATGACAAATCTGTCGGTAAATTTGGTACCAGCTGGGAAGGTGATGGCCTTTTTATGAAGATTAAAGATGCCAATGGGATAGCCGTTGAATACAAATTGTATTTCAATCTGAGTGGGACAGACCCGGATATTGCATTCGAAGTGCCTGGTCTTTATCCAAATTCCGGTTCCGGAGCTGCAACCAAGCGTGCAGGTACGGTTGTTAATGATACGACTCAAATTGATGCCGGTTATACTGCAGAAATGGTTATTCATCTTGATGAACTGGGTTATACCGATCCCTATGCTGAAATCGAAGTAATGATTAATATTTTTGATCCCGATAACTATTGTGGAACCGATGAACCATACAAAACCACCGGTGTCTATTATAAGCAGTGGTGGGGCAGTGAATGGGGCAGTGAATTCCGTACTCTGAAACTTGCCGATCCACCATTACGTACCGCGTATGCGACTGATACCGATATCACGCTCGACGGTCAGTTGAATGAAGATTTCTGGGAAAATGCCGAATATGTGGTTATTGGTGTTGATGCCGGATTAAGTACCGGTGGTTATTATATGCAATGGGGCGATACACTGAACAACTATACCGATCGTAGCGATGCTATTGTTAAATTTATGCATAAAGGTACTGATCTCTACATAGGTGTTGAATCCAATGATGCCTCTGTCTGCAAATGGTCCCCGGGTTGGGAAGCTGATGGACTCTTTATCTTTATGACGAATTACGGTTCGATTCCGGCCGCCGGGGAACGTATGGAAATCAAGGCGATGTACTTTACCGGGACCGAAGGTGATGGTATTTCCTTTGAGTTGAGTGGAACTGTTCCAACCGGTGCTGCCGAAGGTGCTTCCTATGAGCCAACCGGGACAGTAACTCATACTGAGACCAATGGCGCTGATGCAGGATATAGTCTTGAAGTAGTAATCCATACAGCGGATTTTGACTATATGATAGGTGATACTGTCATGCTAAGTGCCTGTATATGGGATATGGATTATGCCAGCACTGATGCTTTTACGGAAGGTGTTTCTGATTATGCTCCCAACTGGTGGGGAACCCAGTGGGCCGATCCTAATTTTGAAAAATACTTCATGTATCGGGGTGTGATTCTGTCACCGAGTGGGAATTCGATTGATGATAATTCAACTCAGTTAATTTCTGACTTCAAACTCTACCCCAATGTTCCGAATCCGTTTAATCCCTCGACTACAATCTCTTTCCAGATTCCCCAAAATTCTCCGGTCAGACTGGATATTTATAACGTCCTTGGACAACATGTCAATACCCTGGTCAATACCCGGATGAATCAGGGTTATCATTCAGTTGTATGGAACGGAATGACCAAAGACGGCCAATCAGCGCCTTCTGGTATTTATTTCTACAAATTAAGTGCAGACCAAATGACTAAGGTCTCAAAAATGGTTCTATCTAAATAACAGAAAATAGCAAGCAGCAGCTTCTTTTTTAGGAGCTGCTGCTTAAATTTTATTATCTCGAAGAGATGTCTTCGACACAATATGGTAAGAAAATGAATCTTAGAAGCCCTTATTATATTCTGATGATCGTAATTTGCCTGACAACAGTCGGCTTTGGTGGGGTTACCGGTAAAATCAGCGGCAATATTATCGATTCGGAAACTGGGCAACCATTAATCGGTGTGAATGTATCCATAACCGGAACAAGTTTGGGAGCCGCTACGGATTTTAACGGCCACTATGTCATTTTAAATATTCCACCTGGTGAATATACCCTGAATGTGTCCATGATCGGGTACCAGGGAATCCAGTTGAACAATGTGCCGGTTCATACGGACTTTACTACCATTCAGGATTTCAGCCTTTCGCAGACAATTTTGGAAAGTGAGGGGGAGGTAATTGTCCTGGGGCGGCGTCCGGATATTCAGCGTGACAGAACTTCAACAATGTCGGTCGTGGGTTCTGATGAAATTGAGAAAATGCCGGTAACGGACTTTCAGGAACTTATTAACCTTCAGGCCGGTGTTGTGGATGGACACTTTCGCGGCGGTCGTGCCGGAGAAGTCTCATATATGTTGGACGGTATCTCAATATCAGATCCCTATGATGGGAGTATGGCTGTTGAAATCGAAAATAGTACAATCCAGGAAGTAAAGGTTATAAGCGGGACCTTTAGTGCGGAATATGGGCAAGCAATGTCAGGTGTTGTCAATGTTATTACCAAAAGCAGTAGTGCAGACTATAGTGCGAACGCCGATTTTTATACCGGTGATTTTATTAGTACGCATTCAATTCCATTTTATCATATTGACGATGTTGATCCATTCGCTATCTATAGCAGTGAATTGAGTATCGCGGGTCCGGTTCCATTCATTCCGAAAACCTCATTCTATTTGTCAGGCAGAAAAACGGCTTCTGATGGGTATTTGTATGGCAAATCAGAATTTTTGCCATCTGACTCATCCGTTGTTGATGATCCTGATCCAAACAATTGGACCATTGAGCGTAGCGGTAACGGTCAGGCTCAGGCAATGAATCCGAATGAAAAAGTAAGTTTTACGGGAAAATTATCCTGTCAGGTATTGAAAAGACTATCGCTGGATTTGCAGGGAAGCTATTCTGATCGAAGCTGGAAAGGTGATAATCAAGATGAAAATCACTATTTTAAATATAATCCCGATGGAGTCGCAACTCAATATCAACATCGTTACCAATTTTCAATGGGGCTGACACATATTTTAAAACAGAATATATTTTATACCCTGAAATTCAATCAGTTGTTCAACGGTTATAAATCCTATGTCTATGCGGATCCCAACAACGATAATTATGTCAGTTCACAGCTTTTACGACGTTTGGGATACGGATTTTATACAGGAGGAATGGATATGAGTCATTTCTCCCGAAATTCCACAGTGAACACCATTAAATGGAATCTGATCTCTCAGTTGAATCAAAATAATGAAATTAAAACCGGCTGGGAATATCGTTCAAGTAATTTATGGCTCCATCAATACAGTCTGTTTTTGGATCGAACCACCAACTGGCAACCGGAAATATATCCCGCGGAGAGTGTAAATAATAATGAATATCGTCATAAACCACAGGAAATCGCCTACTGGCTCGAGGATAAAATTGAATTTCAGAGAATAATTTTATCTATGGGACTACGTTGGGATTATTTTGAACCGGATGGAGTTATTCCGAAGGATTTACGCGACCCTCAAGGGACTTACAAAGAGAACATATATCCCTATATAAAAGCAACTGCAAAGCAGCAATGGAGCCCGCGGTTGGGAATGTCTTTTCCCATTACCGATCAGGGAGCTATTCATATTTCTTACGGACATTTTTTCCAGATCCCGAATTTTGAATATCTGTATTACAATTCCGAATTTGAAGTTCAAGGTGGTGGTTTGAATACAATCATGGGAAATACTGATCTGGAACCTATGAAAACAACGATTTATCAGATAGGATTGCAGCAAATGCTCAGCCGCGGTCTGGTTCTGGAACTTACCGGGTATTATAAAGATATTCGTGATTTAATTGGTACGGAAATAAATGAATTATATATATTGGGAGACAGCTACGCTCGTTATGTTAATCGTGATTACGGCAATGTCCGCGGGATTACATTATCAATAACTCAGAGTCAGATCGGAATCTTTTCCGGGGCGGTGGACTATACCTATCAGGTAGCCGAAGGAAATGCATCGGACCCTGATGCGGTGTTTTATGACCAACAATCTGATCCACCGCGTGCCACTGAAATTCAGACGGTACCCCTGGACTGGGATCAGACACACACATTGAATGTTTCACTGAATTTGGCGGATGTGAAGTGGAGTACCGGTATTATCGCTAGCCTTGGCAGTGGTTTACCCTATACACCGGAATATCAGAATCAGCGAACATCCTTTGAAAACTCGGAGCGTAAGCCTTATAACTTTAATGTCGATTTAAATGCAAAGTATATTGTTCCAATCAATAATGCTCACATGGTTATATATGTCCAGATTAAAAACCTCTTTGATCGGTTAAATGCGGTAAATGTATTTACGGATACTGGTGACCCGGCGACATCTTTAATTCCTACCTATGTTCCTGAACAGCCGATTCATAGCCTGGAAGATTTTTTAACGCGGCCGGATTACTATACAGCGCCCCGGCAAGTTATTTTTGGCTTAAAGGTGAACTTATGAGAAATATACGTGCCATCATATTTTTACTTATTATCTGCACTTTACTGACGTTTGCCCAAAATAACATCCATGAGTTACACGGTGACCGAAAGTTTCGAAAGCAGGGACTTCATAACGGGAATTTGGTAGAAACGCTGTTCTGGAATTTCGGAGAGGTGGCCTGGTGGGGTAAAGAACCCTCCGGCGTCTGGCCGAGAGGAAGCCAACATTCTTATATGGATGGTATTTATCCGATTGTCGCTGCTGAAGTGGCTCTGACGGGTGGTGATACCATTCATATTGTTGAAGGCGGTTTTCGTGAACACTATGAAACCGGACCTACCGGGACTGAATTCAGTTGGCAACCCTTGCCGGGCTTCTCAGATCCGGAGCAGGATTATATTGCCATGAGTGATGATCCCAATACCTGGCCGGAATACTGGCCGGACCAGCCGTCTGCATGGCGGAATGTTTGGAACGGATATTTCGGGCAACGCACGAATGCCGACCAGGAAAGTTACTTTGTGGTGGATGATTATCAGGATCATGGTCGGAACTTTAACGGATTGTTTTTCTGCAATCAATATGATAGTACGCGTGGTGGCCTGGGAATGCGAATGGCAGTCCGGGGATTCCAGTGGTCAAATGTTCTGGCAGAGGATATAATCTTTTGGCATTACGATATTACTAATATCAGTACAACTCACTATAATAAGGCCGTTTTCGGGATGTATGCCGACGCCGGTGTTGGCGGTCAAAATGATTCCAACGACGATAATGCTTTTTATGATTTAAACCTCGATCTGGCCTATACCTGGGATGCTAACGGTTTGGGAGACGGGAACTGGCAGACCGGCTATTGCGGTTATGCATTTCTGGAAAGTCCAGGAAATCCGTTTGATGGGATTGATAATGATGGAGATGGTAGTGAGGGGACTGGTCCATCGTTCACGTCCTCGGATTTTCAAGCGCGTGTTCTCTCCAGTGATCTGGTTGTTATTGATTACAGTAATCTTGAGCCGGATAATAACTGGGGTCGTAAATTGGTGTCCTTCAACACCGGTGGGGATGACTCTTATTATCGATTTGTCGACGATACGTTATTTGTAAAAGATGGTGATGTGGAACATCATTATATTCGCAATCAAACCGTCAGTGAAAAACCCTTTAATGGCATTGATGATGATCTGGATGGAATTATCGATGAAAACGAAAATGTCCATGCCGGTCTAAAGTATCGGGATTGGATAAACGGAAGTGGTTTTGATAACTATCTGATTGATGAGAATCGTTCCGACGGGATTGATAATGATGGAGATTGGGATCCGGATTTAAATGATTTAGGTGCCGATGGTGTCGGTGGTACAGGTGATTATGGAGAAGGAGACGGTTTGCCAACCGACGGTGAACCCAATTTTGATAAAACTGACAAAGACGAATCTGACCAGATTGGTCTAACTGCATTTGATTCGTTTTATATCGGTCAGGGAGTTGAATTTCAGTATGATGAGGTTATCTGGGAACGAATCGCGAACTACCATTTTGATACGGGCAGTCAAAACGGGAATATCGCCTTTCTGTTCGGTTCGGGGCCTTTTATCATGCCGCCGGGACATACGGAACGCTTTTCGCTGGCACTTGTCTTTGGTGAGAATTTTAACGATTTAAAGCGGAACAAAGAAGTGGTGCAAGATATTTATAATGCAAACTATAATTTTGCACGACCACCGATAAAACCGGAATTAACCGTTGTTCCCGGTGATGGTAAAGTTACCCTTTATTGGGATAATGCTGCGGAAAACTCCTATGACGAATTTGCCAATCCGACTAATAATGGTTATGATTTTGAAGGATATCGCATTTATCGATCCAGCGATGAGGCTTTTAATGACGCCTATATTATTACAAACGGATACGGAGAAGCGACCTTTTACGAACCATTTGCCGTATTTGACCTTCAGGACAGCGTCAAGGGGTTTTTTGAAGTGGATGTGGATGGTAGTAAATATTATCTGGGATCCGACAATGGATTGCAGCATTCCTTCGTTGATACCGATGTGATTAATGGGAAAACTTATTATTATGCGGTGGTTTCGTATGATCAGGGCTGGGCAGAAAAATTCATTTTACCATCGGAATGTACAAAAACCATATTTAAAGATATAAATGGCAATGTTACGACCGACCGAAATACGGCTGTGGTTATACCAAATGCCCCAGCAGCAGGGTATCAAGCTCCGGAAACCGCCGATGGTATTGTGAAAGTACAAGGTTGGGGCAGCGGTGACATTTTATTAGATTTTATTGATCCTCGCTTTGTAAATATCGGTGATTATTTGCTAAGCTTCGATGACACAACACATCAGGATACATTAACATATTCACTATTTGAATTAACCACCGATTATGACACTAATGTTATTTTCGGTGAATCCACAGCACTGACTGGAGAGGACTCAAATCCCATGTTTAACGGCATGCGGATTAGGATTAAAAATGACATTGTGACCTATAACGATACTCTTTCGATCTGGAAAACAGGCTCAAAATCAAATTTGATATACTTTGCTTCTATGAACAGCTATTGGAATGATAAACTGGAAATACGTTCCGAGAATTTTCCGACCCGCTACGAGATTCACTTTGGTGTTAGCGACAGCTCTTTTCTGAAGACCAGTTTCAAACATGAGACCAATTTTCGTGTCTGGGATGTTATCACTAATAAAAAAGTACGGGCTTATCTCTGGGAGTCATCTGACCAGATGGATAGTTTATTGACTGACGGTGATTATATTCAATTGCACTTTCAGGATGGCAGATTTAACCGGGAAACCTGGAAAATCCAGTTTATTGCCCCGGAAGGTGTTGAACCCATTCAGCCCGGTTTGGGAGATACGGCAATAATTGCCATCGATCTGCCTTTTCGCAACGGTGATATTTTTTCATTTAAAACCTTTGCGGCAAAAGACGATCCCCAAATTGCTTTGAATAATATCGATCGGGTTGCTGTTGTTCCGAATCCTTATGTAGCGGCAGCGGCCTGGGAACCACGCAGAATGTTGGCATCGGGTCGGGGAGAACGGCGGGTGTATTTTATTCATCTGCCCAGTAGATGTACAATTCGGATTTATACTCAAAGCGGTGATCATATCAAAACAATTTACCATGAAAGTAGTGCTGATGACGGAAGCGAAGCCTGGAATCTTACTACAAAAGACGGTTTAGATCTGGCTGCCGGGATTTATTATTATCATGTCGATGCCGGTGAATCCGGAGATTTCACCGGTAAATTTGCGGTAATTAAATAGAGTTTATTATGATAAATAAGCGACAAATTCAACAAAGTCTTTTAACGATAACATTGATTGGGATTTTAATTATACCCGGTTATGCGAAGATTACAAAAGTCGGAACAACGATGGGACAATTTCTCAAAATCGGAATTGGTGCGCGAAGTATCGGGATGGGTGGTGCCGGAGTGGCGTCTGTCAATGATGCATCTGCCCTCTACTGGAATCCGTCCGTGATCGCCGGATTTGATAACAGAAAAGCTCTGGCATCTTATACCGATTGGTTTTTAGATACGGAGTTGGCATTTACCAGTGTGGTCCTGCCAATGGGTAGCTTTGGAACGATCGGATTTTCATTTAACTCACTCTCAATGGGTATGATGAATGTACGAACCGTGGAACTGCCTGAAGGTACCGGGGAACAATTTACCGCTGGAAATCTGGCGGTTGGAATAGCATATGCCAAAAAATTGACGAACTTTTTCAGTGTCGGATTTAATGCTAAATACATTCGGGAAAGTATCTGGCATTGTGATGCGACCAGTATCGCTTTTGATTTCGGTAGTTTATATCGGACCGATAATGATCGTTTATTAATCGGTGTTTCAGTCTCAAATTTTGGCGATAAAATGCAATTCACAGGGAAAGATTTACGTATCTATTACGACCAGGACAATAATGAATCAGGCGATAATGAATATATTCCAGCATATTATGAGACGAGCAGTTGGGATTTACCGTTAATATTCCGAATTGGATTGGCAGTGAATTACCCGGAATTTCCGATTGGCGACATTGTGGCTGAAATTGATGCTGTTCATCCAAACGATAATACGGAACAGGTGAATCTTGGGATTGAATGGGGTTTGAATCGGATCCTGTTTTTTCGAACGGGGTACCAGGCACTATTTCAACAGAATAGTGAACAGGGATTAACGGTTGGCGGCGGAATTCGGTATAAGCTGCTGAATTCGTTCCTGAATGTGAACTATGCTTATGCGGACTTTGGCCGATTGTCTGCCGTCCAGTGCATTGATATGGAGATTGAATTTTAAAATGGATATAGTTCAGTTATTAACGCGGCGGATAAATATTGTGTGATATAAGGTTATAAATGTTATCTTATAAGCATGAAAGAAACAGATTTAAGAAAACAGCCAGATGACGTTCGCAATCATATGAGAAAGCAAGCAATTCGGTTGATAAAAGTAG
>JAHJGX010000181.1 GCA_018824205.1 bacterium | reverse complement strand
CTACTTTTATCAACCGAATTGCTTGCTTTCTCATATGATTGCGAACGTCATCTGGCTGTTTTCTTAAATCTGTTTCTTTCATGCTTATAAGATAACATTTATAACCTTATATCACACAATATTTATCCGCCGCGTTAATAATAACAAAGCCCGACTTAAAAGATCGAACTTTTCCATTCGTATGGTTTTTTAAAAGTTCGTCACTTCCTGCAATTATAAAATCGCTAATATATACAGATTCTGATCGCCGCCTTTTTCAATGCTGAATTTGCGGAAACCCAGTTGCTTTATTTCCTGACGTAATTTTCCGACCCGGATGCGGTGCCAGATCGGCGGACCGTGCAGTTTAAACCGAAACGGCCATTCCAGGGCGATGACGTGTGATCTGGCGACTCTTCGGGCTTCACGAAGGGCAATACTCAGCTTATCGGCTTCATGCAGGCTATGGGAGTAAAATACCAGGTCAAAGGATTTATCCGGATAAGGCAGTTTTTCCAGATGACCGACTTTAAATTCAGCCTCGGGGACATACTCTTTTGCAGCAGCGATCATTTCCGGATTCAGATCGACGCCGGCTACAGTCAATCCTCGTTTAATAAATGCTTCGGCAAAAACACCGCTGCCGGTGCCGCAATCCAAAACGGTCTTAAAATCTCCCTGTTTCAGACATAATTCGACTACCCGATCAACCTGCATCACTTCCAGACGTTCAGACCGACGCAATCGTTCAACCGATCCATCATAGACTTTCTTAAGCACCCTTGACTATCCTCGCGGCCATATTTTTACCCAGTTGCCGGCATTGATCGAGAATATCCTTCGACGGTCTGCGTTCGGCTTCGACTACCGGTTCGACCAAATCCCATTTCGTCCGCTCGGCAAAGCCCCGCAGGTATTTGACCGCTCCCCCGCTCCAGCCATAGGAACCGAAAATTCCGAGAGTCCGGTTTTTCAAATGTTTGGCTTCGAGCAAATCCGTCAGGTGTTTCATTGTAATCAGCGGATTGACGTCATAGGTCACACTGCCCAGGATAATTCCTTTATAACGCCAGCAATCTTTCAGCATATAGGACACATGCGTCCGGGAAACATCGTACATGCGGATTTCTTTAACGCCTCCTTCAACCAGTCCCCGTGAAACTGCCTCTGCCATTTTTTTTGTATTGCCATACATAGAGGCGTAAGCCAATACGACTCCGTCCTCCGCCTCATAACGGCTCCAGCGATCATAATGGTCAATGATCAAACCAGGATTTGTCCGCCAGACCGGGCCATGAGTTGACGCGATAATTTTAATATCCAAACCTTTCAGTTTCGCAAAGGCTTTTTGTACCATGGGACTGAATTTTCCAACAATATTAGAATAATAACGCAGAGTTTCATCTTCATAATACTCAACATTGACCTCATCATCAAACAATCCACCCGATAACGCACCGAAACCACCAAACGCATCGCCGGTAAATAATAATTTATCCTGAATGTCATAGCTCATCATCGTTTCCGGCCAGTGCACCATAGGGGTCAGGTGAAAGGACAACTGATGCTCACCAAGATCAAGTACATCACCATCATTAATTACCATGATGTTCTGGTTTATCCCGTAATACCCCTCGAGATATTCGATGGTTTTCGAATTACCAACGATGGTAATATTCGGATACATCTGGGCGATAATATCGATTGCACCGGAATGGTCGGGTTCCATGTGATTGATGATCAGGTAATCAAGCTGTTTTTCGGTGCCAATCAGAGATTGAATTTTGTCCAGAAGGTGTGTGACATAGGAATTTTTTACTGTGTCTATCAATGCCACCTTTTTATCAATCATCAGGTAGGCATTGTAGGAGACGCCTTTGGGTATTGGCCAGAGAGCTTCGAAAATATCGGTTTCCCGGTCGTTGACTCCAACCCAGTAAGTTATATCGGTAATTTGAATTGGCCTATTCATCGAACACGTTCCTTTCAGTTGACGATCAATTCATTACTACGGCATATAAATCGGTGCGCCCGGTCCTATTGGCAAGCCAATCAGCATCCAGACAACCAGCAGGACAATCCAGGCAATTGTCAGAAATACAGAATAGGGCAACATAGTTGCAATAATGGTTCCCAGTCCGGCTTTCTCGTCATACTTCTGGGCAAAGGCAACAATCAGAGCGAAATAACTCATCATTGGTGTAATGACATTGGTTACCGAATCACCAATCCGAAAAGCGGCCTGAGTAATTGCCGGATAATAACCCAGCAGCATGAACATTGGTACAAATATCGGCGCCATTATCGCCCACTTGGCTGAGGCGCTGCCCATGAACAAATTAATAAAGGCTGAAACAAACACGAAGGCGATCACAAGACCGATGCCGGTAAACCCAATCGATTCCAGCATTTCAGCGCCCTTAATTGCAATCATTACCCCGATATTGCTCTTTTTAAAATAGAAGACAAACTGTGCAGCAAAAAATACCAGTACAATGTAACTGCTAAGGCCTTTCATGGAGTTTGTCATGTGTTTGATAGCATCTTTATCATTTTTTATTGTACCTACGATAACACCGTACACAACTCCGGGAATAAAAAAGAAAACCAGAATTGCGGTAATCAATCCGGTCATAAACGGAGATTTTAATATCGAATGCGTAACGGGATCCCGAAGTAACGCATTATGCGGCACAGTCAGGATTATGAACAGGCCGATTGTGAACAAAACGGCAATACCCGCCCAGCGCAAACCTTTGCGTTCGTTGGAATCGATGACATCAAAGGTTTCCAGTTCACCTTTGTATTCACCGAGACGTGGCTCGACAAATTTTTCAGTCACCCAGGTTCCGACGATAGTAACCATAAATGCGGACGCCATCATAAAATATACATTGATCGCCGCACTAAGTTTCATGCCGGGGTCAATAATATTAGCCGCAGATTCCGTCAAACCGGACAAAATCGGATCGATAGTTCCAATCAGAAAATTTGCCCCGAATCCGGCAGAAACACCGCAAAAAGCCGCTGCCAGACCCGCCAACGGGTGCCGTTTGACAGCCGCAAATACCATTGCGCCCAAAGGAATCAGGATCACATACCCGGCGCTGGATGCCAGATGGGATAAAACACCTGCGGCAACAACCGCAGCGGTAATCAGGCGCTTTGGCGCTGATGTTACCAGATGCCGCAATGCCGTTGTCAGCAACCCGGAACCTTCTGCGACACCAACACCTATCATGGCAACCAGAACAATCCCCAGGGGCGGAAAATTCACAAAATTATCAGTCGCCGTTGACCAGACAAAGCGGAAGCCGTCGCCACTTAAAAGGTTTATAACACGGATTGTCTCACCAGTTCCGGGATGGACTGCCGTTGCACCCATCCGTTCAATGATATATGAAAAAATCAATGTCAATAGTGCAAAGATGGCAAACAAAGTTGCCGGGTGCGGTAATTTATTGCCGATTTTCTCAACAACATCCAGCGCTCTGAGACTGAACGATCGTTTATCAGGATCATGTTTACATTTTAATAACCGGTTAAAAAATCCGTTTCGGACAGGGTTATTCTTTGTCTGTTTATTTACCATCATTCAATTCTCCTCAATCACTCGTAACCAAAAACGCTTAAATTATTTAAGTTAAAGTACAGCGTATGATACAAAACATTGTTCAAAAATAAAAATGTTTTAGGCTCATTTTAAACAGCCACAAGTAGTTGGCTATCTCCGAAATCCAACTAAATTATAAGCATGAAAAAGTACCAATTCGAAGCAATCCTGTTTGATCTCGACGGCACTCTTGTTGATTCCAGCCGGGATATCGTGACGTCTGTCAACCTTACGCTTAATCATTTTGGATTCAATCCGATCGATTATCACAAATGTATCGGGTTTATTGGCGATGGAATCCGTATGCTGGTCAAGCGGGCATTCGCTGAGGTTTTATTCAACGATCCGGAGTCCGATCTTGATGCAGAACTGCTGAATAATGCTGTTATTCAATATCGAAATTTTTATTCTGAACATTTACTGGATACATCTATTCCATACCCGGATGTAACAAATACATTGACCCTGTTGACAGATTTTCCAATGGCCGTCATTTCGAATAAAGCATTCATTTATACGAAACACATTCTCGAACATTTTGACCTTGACCGGTTTTTCGATCCGATTCTTGGCGGCGATTCGCTAGATCAGAAAAAGCCGGATCCGACTCCCCTGTTCCATGTCGCAAATCAATATCATATCTCACCAAACAATTGTCTGATGATTGGTGACAGTGAAAAGGATATTGCTGCAGGGCAAGCTGCCAGCATGCCGGTTTGTGCAGTCACTTATGGAATGCGACCTAAAGTGATACTTGAAAACATGAATCCTGATTTTCTCGTCGATTCTTTCCCGGATTTATTAAAGATAATTAGTCTATAGAGGGTGAGTTTTATTACAATTCAGACGACTGTTTCATCAAAATGAATTTCCAGAATTTGCCTTGAAGTCTGAATTTTTCGCGTTGATACACCCGCCTGATCAAACATGATTTTTGAGGCTTTCACCGCATCAGAATCCTTGTATTTATCCGCCAGGTAAACAACCTCTATTATTCCGGATTGAATAATCGCCTTTGCACATTCGTTGCAGGGGAAGAGCGCGACATAAATTGTTGAACCTTTCAAATCTCGGGAAATACTGTTCAGGATTGCATTCAATTCAGCGTGACAGATATAGGGATATTTGGTTTCCAGAAACTCCCCCTCTCGGCTCCAGGGGAGTTTTTCATCAGAGCAGCCGGTCGGAAAACCATTATAACCGACACCGACAATTTTCTTGTCCTGATTGACAATACAGGCTCCGACCTGAGTATTCGGGTCTTTACTGCGATGCGCCGACAACAGGGCGATCCCCATGAAATAGTCGTCCCAACTGATATAATCCAATCGCCTTGAAACTGTACCCACTCTGTTCTCCATTTTAAATCACAGAAAATATAACCAGAATACCCGGTAAATCCCATAGCTCAATTTTATCATAATCTGATGGATTGAAATTAGGTCACTATCTTAAATAATTTAAGAATCTACCGGTTCATTTTGTTGCACATATTAAATTATTTATGTTATATTAGTCTTCAAATGTACATAATTAAAGTTTTAAGAGGTTACCATGTTTGCTTCAACAGAAGAAGTGTCAGCCTTTGTTCGTCAAAATGAAATTCGCTTTATCGATCTGAAATTCATCAACCTGATCGGTGGACTTCATCATATCACAATTCCGTTTCAGCAGTTCAATCAGCAGCTAATGGAAAGCGGCGTTGGATTTGACGCATCATCGACGCCTGGTTTTAAAACAGTAGAATCCGGTGATATGGTGCTGATTCCGGATTTAAGTACCGGATTTATCGATCCGTTTTTTCAGCACCACACACTGAGTTTTTTATGTAATATCGCTGAGGCCGATACGAAAAAACCATTCCATAGAGATCCACGATATATCGCTACTATTGCCGAAGAATACCTTGCATCAACGGGAATTGCAAGCGAGAGTCGCTGGGGACCGGAGTTTGAATACTACATTTTCGATGCAGTTGAATTTCGCAACGATTCTTTCTACTCTTACTTCAAAATCAATTCCGATGAAGCCCAATGGAGCAATTACCTGGATGAAGGGAAACAGGATGGCTATCAATTGTTTAATCACCGTGGATACCACGCGGCTCCTCCCTACGACGAGCTCCATAATATCCGATCGGAAACCGTCAAAGTAATGGAAGACTGCGGAATCCCGGTTAAATATCACCACCATGAGGTTGGAAGTTCCGGTCAGGTAGAGATCGAAGTCGTTATGGGTAAACTGCCACGCATGGCCGATACAGTGATCCTCGGTAAATACATCATTAAAATGGTCGCGAAAAAGTACGGAAAGACCGCGACGTTCATGCCGAAACCGTTATACGATGAACCCGGAACCGGGATGCATTTTCATCAGCATCTCTTTAAAAATGATAAACCACTCTTCTTTGATAAAACTGGTTATGGCGGATTGAGTCAGATTGCACAGTCCTACGTCGCCGGGCTTTTAAAACATGCGCCGGCCCTTACCGGTTTGACCAATCCCTCAACTAATTCCTATAAACGACTGATTCCCGGATTCGAGGCGCCGGTCGCTCTGTTTTTCAGCCTTGGCAACCGTAGTTCAGCAATTCGGATTCCAAAGTACGCCACGGAACCGGAAACCAAGCGCATTGAATATCGCCCGCCCGATGCGACCTGTAATCCCCATCTAGCCATGTCGGCGATGCTGTTAGCCGGTATCGATGGAATTCAGCAAAATCTTGATCTGACCAAAGAGGGTTTTGGACCATTTGACGTGAATCTTTTTGATCCTGAAAATTCCCATATCCTCAAATCTATTAAATCCATACCATCATCTTTGGATTCTGCACTGGACTACCTGAGGGCCGACACTGACTTTCTGAAAGCCGGCAATGTATTTAACGACGATATAATTGGGGCCTGGATCGAGTATAAATACACGAAGGACTACTTACAGAACCGTAACCGGCCGACACCATATGAGTATTTGCTTTACTATGGCATTTGATATTAAATTCCCGCAGTGGCAGAGCAAGTGTAACAATTTTCGGAATCAAGACTCTTTATATCAGAGAAGCAATGAATCATTTATTAATAAAAAGAGGTTGCAATGAAAAATTTAACTGGAGCGCTAATAGTATTGCTAATACTTAGTTTTTTCAGCCATCAGGTACTTTCCCAAACCCGTGATCGCGCTGATATCGCGGATCAGTTTAAATGGGATCTGAGTGACCTGTATGCCTCTGAAGAAGCCTATCAGAAAGCCAAAGAAGAAACGGTAAAAAAATTCGACGGTGTCCTTGAGTTTAAAGGAAAACTGACAAAATCCCCGGCAATGTTATTGGAAGGATTAGACTATCATTACGGCATATTCAAAGAGATGATGCAACTTTCCTCCTATGCCGGGAAGAAATCAGACCTGGACACCCGGGATTCCAAATATCTGGCTATGAAACAGGAAATCGGGCAGCTATTTACCCAGTACAGTTCGAAATCCTCGTTTATCGATCCGGAAATCCTGACCATGGATAAAAAGAAAATGGATAAATTTCTGGCAAAAGAGCCGAAACTAGATATTTATAAGTTCTACCTCTACGATCTCCTTCGGAGCAAAGAGCACCTGCTGTCCGAAAAAGAAGAAAAAATTGTCGCCGAAGCCGGTTTGATTTCCGGTACCGCCGGTTCGATTTACGGAAT
>JAHJGX010000180.1 GCA_018824205.1 bacterium | reverse complement strand
GTACAACCCGCCAATCAGAGCTCCCATACTGGTACCAATGATCATATCAGGATAAAAACCGATCTCTTCCAATGCCCGGATGACGCCGATATGCGCGAAGCCCCGGGCGCCGCCGCCACTGAGTACCAGGGCGGTTTTGGTTGTATCCCCGGAATACCCGGGAGCCCAGAAAAGAAAAAGGAGTATCAACCCGGAAACAATTTTCTTTTGGCATAGAGAATTCATACCGAAAACTATAAAATTGATGCCTATTTACCAACGAAATAGTGTAAATTATTTCAGTTAATGGATAAACAGAAATGAGGGAACCGAACATTTTGGCAAAAGGGAATTAAGATGAGGAAATTGTACATATCCTGTGATATGGAGGGTATAAGCGGAGTCTGCACCAATCGCCATCGGGAAATGGGAGATCTGTTTTATGACTGGGCGCGAAAACAGACGACTGTCGAACTGAACATGGTCATTAGCGAATTCAAAAAGGAAGGTGTCGAAGAATTCGTCGTAAACGATTCTCATGATAATATGATCAACCTGAGGATCAATGAATTGCCGGAAGGGACGTCCCTGATTTCCGGAACCCATAAAACCGATTCAATGATGGAGGGAATCAGCGCAGATTTTGACGGAGCGGTTTTTATCGGGTATCATGGTAAGTGCGGAATGCATCGTGCGGTTTTGTCCCATACCTACTCCGATTCAATATTTCACGCAGAGATCAACGGCATATGGTTTGGCGAGACGACGATTAATGCCGCATTCTGTGGCGAAAAAGGTGTCCCGTTGCTGTTGGTAAGTGGCGATGATGTTTTGGCTGAAGAGGTGAGTGAGTTGGGAACCGGGACACGGTCAGTGATTACAAAATACGGAATCAGCCGCTCAGCGGGACGGATGCTGCACCCGAAACAGGTTGCGGAATATTACCGCAAAGCTGTAGAAGAGGTGTTTCAATCCGACATCAAACCCTTTATATTGAAATCCCCGTACCAGATCGATATTACATTAAGAGAGCCGCAGATGGTCGACATTGCTCTGCGGGTTCCGGGGACCAAACGTACCGGTGAATCCTCATTACAATTCAATCACGATGATTATATTACTACTTACCGGGCGTTTATCGCAATTCAAACATTAGCAGCACGGAGTTATCTGAAATGAAAAACAAAGTAGTCTGGCCGACAATCCGAACCAGTGTACGGAACAAACTGGTAGCCGGAACCTTGGCTTTGATACCGGTGGTTATTACCTATTATTTCTTAAGAGCATTTATCGGTTTTTTTGATAGGATTATCAATCCGATGCTGGAACCTTATCTGGGATTTCATATTCCCGGCCTTGGTCTGATCATTTCCTTACTAGCGATATACCTTTTAGGTCTATTCATTACCAATATCCTGGGGCGCAGTTTACTGACGTTTCTTGAAAAGTGGCTGAATTACATTCCCCTGGTTCGTACGGTCTATCAAACGAGCAAACAGATCGCCAGCGCTTTCTCACTGACCCAAACCGGGTTTGAACGGGTTGTTTTTGTAGAATACCCTCGGACCGGCGCCTGGACACTGGGATTTGTTACCGGCCAGTCCAAAGGAAAGGACGGGACTGATTTTATTCATCTGTTTTTGCCGACAACGCCAAATCCTACTTCGGGATGGGCGCTGTTTGTCCCGGAAGATGATGTTATTCCGACTGAAATGACCGTGGAGCAGGGATTAAAAGCATTGATATCAGGAGGGGCATTAACTCCACCAGTAACTAACCTCTATGTTCGGCCCAAGAAATAATAGCTTGTAAATTTCTGATTCAGGAATTAACCTTTGTTTTAAATTAGGTGGGGTTGTTTATTTATAATGAAAATAAAATATATTGACGGGAAACGTTTTAGCCGCGGTATTAAAGCCGGGGCGAGAAAGGTCTACGATAATCAGGATTACCTGAACGATATAAATGTCTTTCCGGTACCCGATGCCGATACCGGGACCAATATGGCCGCGACCTTGAAAACGGTCGTTGATGAGATGGATGACAGCAGCGGTGAATCCGTTGATTCCAGCAGTCGCCAGATTGCTGATTCGGCGCTGAAAGGCGCCCGCGGTAACAGCGGCGTCATACTGGCGCAATTTTTTTACGGTCTGTCTAAGGGGCTGGAAGAAAGGATAAAAATCAGTACCGAGCAGTTCGGCCATGCTGTTCAGCAGGCAAAGAATGCGGCTTATGAAGCCTTAAGCTACCCGAAAGAGGGCACTATACTGACGGTCATTAAGGATTGGGCCGAAAACATATACACAAACAGCAAGCGGGTTGTTGATTTCCAGGATCTGCTGCACCATGGTCTGGAAGTTGCTAAAAAATCACTGGAAAATACCCGCACAAAACTCGAATCGCTGAGAAAGGCCAATGTAGTGGATGCCGGCGCCCAGGGATTTGTGTACATTCTGGAAGGGATTACTGATTTTCTGAAACGGGGGAAAATACGGGATATCGACAAATCTGCAAGGATTGAGCCCATAAAGGAAGTTGCTCACACGGATATAAGCATCGATGATATCATTTTCAGATACTGTGCGGAATGCCTGATCGAAGGACAACAAATTGACCTGAAAACCCTTCGCCATCAGATCGAATCATTTGGCGATTCTGTTGTCGTTGCCGGTTCCGAGCATCGGGCCCGTCTGCATATTCATACAAACGAACCAGCGGAAGTGTTTGCGATAGCCCGGCAGTATGGCGATCTCCTTCAGCAAAAAGCCGATGATATGAAAAAGCAGTACCTGGTGTCCCACAATCCCCATCCGAAAATTGCCCTGGTCGTGGATTCAGCCTGCGATCTGCCTCAGGAGTTTATCGATGAATACCAGGTTCATGTAATCCCTGTCCGGGTATCCTTTGGCAATTCGACGTATATCGACAAAATTACGATCACACCGGATTTATTTTATGAAATGCTACTAACAGAACCGCATCATCCGAAAACATCCCAGCCACCACCGGCAGATTTCAGAAATTTGTATGCCTTTTTATTGTCCCATTATGATTCAATTATTTCAATACATATCCCGGAAGCTGCCAGCGGAACCTATCAGAATGCCCTCAGTGCAGCCCGGGAATTTCCGGAGAAAACCATTACCGTGATTGACGGAAAATCCCTGTCAATCGGCTTTGGCTTCGTAGCGGAACGAGCGGCGCGATTGATTGCCGACGGAAAACCTCATGCTGAAATTGTGCAGGCAATCATCGCGTATACTGAGCAGACACAGCTCTTTGTGAGCATACCCAGTTTGAAATACCTGATGAGGAGCGGGCGGGTCAGTAAGGCCAAAGGGATAATCACTAAAATTCTGAATGTTAAACCGATATTGCATCTGGACTCCAGAGGGATGCCGCAAATTTGTTCTAAATGTTTTTCCGATATGGGCGCCGTAAAAAAGGTGTTCAAATTAGCCATGAAATTTATTAAAGATAAACAATCGGTCCGATTTGTCGTGGCCCATACCAACGACCTGCGGAAAGCCGAATACCTTGTCAATCGCCTAAAAGAAAAATTTGGTGATATTCCGATTACGGTGCTGCCGGTGTCTCCGGTGCTGGGTGCGCATGCCGGAAACGGAGCAGCAGCGCTTGGAATAAGCTGGGAGAAATAAATGCTGAATTTAATTGTTGTGCTTGTATTGAGTTATCTGCTGGGTTCGATACCGACCAGTATTATTGTTGCGAAACTGACCAAGGGAATTGATATCCGCAAATACGGCTCGGGAAATGCCGGCGGAACAAATTCGTTCCGGGTGCTTGGCTGGAAAGCGGGTCTGTTTGTATCCTTGTTTGATGTTGGAAAGGGCACATTTGCCACTCTGATGATCTCCAAAATCCGTTTTGAAGCCCTGCCCTTCGAGAGCAGTTCGGCCATTATGGTACTGGCCGGGCTGGCGGCAATATTAGGACATACGTATACCATATTTGCCGGATTTAAAGGCGGAAAGGGTGTGGGTACCGGGGCCGGTATGCTGCTGGGTTTATTTCCCTATGCTTTTTTGATTTGCCTTCCGGTATTTGCCATTTTTCTTTTTACAAGCGGAATCGTTTCCCTGTCATCAATCTCGGCAGCTATCAGTTTACCGATTGTCCTGTTTTTATTTGATCGATTTACGTCGATGGAAGTTGATACCGTTCTGATGGGAGTAAGTATTGTCATCCCGCTGTTTATCATATTTACTCACCGTACGAATATTCAACGGTTGCTGAAAGGCGAAGAGAACTCCTTCGAAAATCTGAAAATCTTCAGGAAGAAGAAAAACAAATAGATCAATCCAATTTTGGATTTGCACCGCTCATCATTTTTTCGTATTATTCTTCAAGTAAACAGGGGATACTGATGAATTGTTTAAAGCGGCTGAAATTCACTATAGCTGTTGGATTACTGTGCATAACGGCGTTGGGGCAATTTCCCTATCAGGATTTTGAAATTGTCGAAAGCATTCCGCTGGAGACGGTCCTGGATAACCCTGAAATCCGTAATACCTTTGGCGTCTGGCTGGAAATGATAAACGCAGCTAAAAAGACGATTGATATCGAGCAGTTTTATATCTCGAATCAGGAAGGCGAAGCTCTGGAACCAATTATCCGGGCAATTGAAAAAGCGGCGGATCGTGGCGTCTCGGTTCGGATCATTGCCGAAAAGCGGATGGCGGGAACCTATCCGAAAACCCTGGCCCGCCTGAATGAGCATAAAAATATAAGTGTCCGAAAAATTGCCGTATTTAGTAAGAATGGCGGTGTTCAGCACGGCAAATATTTCATCGTTGATAATGAACAGGTATTCCTGGGCAGTCAGAACTTTGACTGGCGGGCACTGGATCATATCCATGAAATCGGTTTGCGGATACGCCAACCGGAGTTTGCCGGGCGGATGATAGAACTATTCGACCTGGACTGGAAACAGAGCCAGGAGAACAGAATATATTCATTTAAACCGGCTCAGGAAACTGAATGGATGGAACTCCGGACTAAGGGTGCAGAACCGGTCCGTTTTTACGCTGCTGCCAGTCCCCTTGGAAATGTTCCACTGTCTTTCAGGGAAGATCTGCCGGCCATTATTGAATTAATTAACCATGCGAAAAAGCGGGTTTACGTACAACTATTATCCTATTCACCTTCGAGTAAGGAGACATATTTCGGTGATCTGGATAATGCGCTGCGCCGGGCGGCGGCGCGGGGAGTGGATGTACGCCTGCTCTGCTCCGACTGGTGTCAGCACAAATACGAAATGCCCTTTCTGAAAAAACTGCTTGAACAGGACAATCTGGATGTGAAAATGAGCACAATACCGCAATGGTCCGAGGGCTATATTGCCTTTGCACGGGTCGAGCATTGCAAACTGATGATCATTGATGATGACTTGAGCTGGGTGGGTTCCAGCAACTGGAAGCGGGATTATTTTTATGGTTCCCGGAATGTGGCCGTAATTGTGGAGGATAAACTGATAAATACAACACTGACCAGACTGTTTCTGAAAAGCTGGGACGGACCCTATGCCTGGCGCATTGATCCCAAAAAGGAATATCAACCCAAATACTATGGCGAAAAGGATTGATTTTTAATTAAAAAGACATCATTTTACGGTATCAATGATCAAAGAGCATTACTAAGTGAAACAAATAACCGGGAGTAGGATATGAAAAACAAAGGAATACTGATTTTAACATTCTTCTTATCTCTGATCTTTATGTTTTGTGGAACAGCAACGGGCCCCGACGATGACGTGATCGATACCAGCGACTCTACCGCACCTTCGATTCCCATCGGTTTGGCCGTCGATGAAAATTCATCTATTGAAGATTCGATCAAGATTAGCTGGAAAGCAAATATTGACGATGATTTTGACAAGTATCGGGTTTACCGGGCAACGGGAGCGGATTCCTTGCCATTATATGAATTGATATCTGAAACACGGCTGACATATCACATTGATGCCGGTATGGAGTATAATACGAACTACTACTACCGGATTTCCGCAGTTGATAAGAATACAAATGAGAGTGAAAAAAGCGTAGCCGTATTAGGAATTACCGTTAATATTAATCCGCCGGTCATACCGACCGCATTTACGGTTTATGCCTATAATCTGCCCGGTGAAGTTCCAACTGTTGAAGTCCGCTGGACCGCAAACACCGAATCCGATCTTCATCACTATAGTATTTACCGGCATACAACTCTGCAGCTGACGACGGACTCCAGCTATTTCATTGCTCAAACCACAAGCAACAGTTATATCGATACCGATGTTGAAGTCGGAACGAAGTATTATTATCGGATAACAGCCGTTGATAAGGGATTACTGGCCAGTAATGCTGTCAACGCCAAATCCGATACACCGCTGCCGCAACCTTCATTGAATTATCCCGCCAACGGTCATACTACTGAAACGCTGCGGCCGACTTTTGGCTGGGAGCGCATTGTGAATGCTGCAAAATACGAAGTAGTAGTACAGACATCGCTTTACAGTGGTGAATACTGGCGGGGGGAAGTAGCTCAGCCTGGTAGTGGCGATATTGTCGAAGCAGGCTATCCGTCTTCGCCGGCCCTCCAGTACAGTACTAAATATTACTGGCGGGTTGCCGTCTTTTCATCGGATAATACGGCTGCCAATACTTACAGCGACAGCACCTGGTATTTCTGGACGCCTTCGTCGAAGTAATAAACGATCTTTTACAATAATTAGCCGCCGGGTTCCTACGATCCGGCGGTTTTTCATATTGTAGAGATCTAGCATGCCACGTCTCTACTGTTGATTTATCGCATCCCTGATTTTACGTGGCAAGCTCGCAAACACAATCCCGTAGGAAATATCGATCTGGTCCAGAATAAGTTCATCAGGCAGGCTGCTATCCAGAATCACTGTGTTCCAATGTCGTTTATTCATGTGATAACCCGGAATGATTGCCGGAAACTGCTGGCGTAGAATCTCATTATCGTTGGGATCAGCCTTGAGATTGATCCGTAGCGGTGATTCATCCAGGGAAATGAGGGCGAACATTTTCCCGCCGACTTTCAGTACTAGCGTAACAGGATCGAAAGGAAAGGTCTCAACTGCCCCAGGTTTGGACAGGCAGAATTTTCGTAACTGTTCTAAGTCCAAATACCCGCCTATTCCACGATGGTGACATATTTTCGCTTGCGGATTGTGCAGATCAGCGCTGCCAGCAGAATACAGATAATAGTACTGACCGGCGTAAAGGTGCAGTGGGCGTAATATCCCAGCAGACAGGCTTTTGCGGCGCTGGCCTGTGGTAAAACGGTTGAGATAGCGGCAAGTGTGAATAGAATTGTCAATATCATCAGCTTGCCCCAGCCTTTTTTACGATGTTTCATAGTAACTCCCTCTTTATTTAAATAAAATTTAAAATAATGATTATAGATGACAGGATTCCCAGACCGAACCCGGCAATCACATCGGACAGGTAATGAATGCCCATCTGGGTGCGGGCAAACGCCATGAGCGGAGAATAGATACAGACGCCGATGCGGATATACTCGGGACCCAGGTATAATCCAAGCCCCAGCAAAAGTCCGGCCTTTGCCGCATGCCCCGACGGAAAGGAATAGGGATCGGTTTTACGGACCAGGTTGCCCCATTCGCCGGCTGGCCGTTTGCGCCGAACACTCCATTTGATTATCTGCACAAGTCCACCAAGCGCCAGAGTCGATAGTAAAAGAACTTTACCCCGGTACGCCCAATACTCATTTCCGAATATCCACAAAAGTGCGAAAACCGGCGGCAGGAGCCAGCTGTCTCCGGAATAGGCCAGTGCGGCAGCATAAGAACGCAGTTTACCCCTGCGATCAGCGATGCGGATCTTTGTGGTCCATCTGTAATCAAGCTCTTTTAACTGTGTCCGGAAATTCAACGTGCCCTTTCGAGTTCAGACTTGACAATATCGTATTGAAAGGGTTTATCCACATCCATGCCGGCTTCCGCAAAGGGGCAATTGACAAGTCTCAGGTCAAGTCCCAGCTGCTTTTTAATATACATGGCCGCTTTATCTTCGGTCATTCGGTGAAAAATCAATGCAAGCAAGGGACGCAGCCCCACGAACCGGGCCTGTTTGATGACACTTTTCCGGGCTTCCGAAATTTTAGGTAAAGCAGGGTGAGTGTCCGAAGCAACCAGGGGTTTGAAAATCCCAAAATCGCCGCCGCAGACTGTTTTATCTTTCAGCCGGGTATAGGAACGCTTCGAAGCGGGAAACCGGGCTTCCATGACTGATTTTTCGATAATCAGATAATAAAGATCATTGTCGGATATTTCAGATTCCTGCATCAGCCATTCGATCATTTGAGCTTGGATCAGCGGCACATCGCTGCTGAACCAGAGCACTTTATCGAAACCGGGATTCAACTCCAGTGATTTTTTGGCCCCGGCCTTAATGTTGTCAATCAACCCACCGGCGTCGGGGATATAATGAACCGGTTTGTCCGAACTGTGCAATCCGTCTGACTCCGTCAGGCCGATAATGATGATATTTTTAACCGATACTACCTTGCTAAGAGCGTCAATTTCCCATTGGATCATTGGCTTTCCGGCAATCGGCAGCAGGGCTTTCCGGTCACCGGGTTTTAAAAGACCGGTCAGAAGGTCGTTCTCCTTTACCGTTCCACCGGCGCTGATAATTGCATTCATAATGACATTCCGTTTATGGGTTTAACTGACGGATTTGGGGC
>JAHJGX010000020.1 GCA_018824205.1 bacterium | reverse complement strand
GGCCTTCCATTGGTGTCAAGAAGATACTTATGATAGGTGTAATACCCGATGCAGTCTGTGTCGCATCAACTTCCTGATCGGACAGTAATGTTGCTTTGGCCGTCATTTGAGCAGCTGATGTTGCAGCGGAAGTCGCAGCACCAGTATATGCAGCAATCGCATTATCGACGGTATAACCGGTTGGATCAATACCAAAGGCGATCAGTCCGTTTATCAGTGAACTATCTGCATCCATCGTAGCGAGTGGCGTACTGCCAGTAACCTGGCCAGCTGTAATTGCACCACTTAAACCAGTTACTGCGGAAGTGGCACCGGTTGCTGCAGATGTATACTGTGCAGCAGCACCGCTAAAAAATGTAGGAGCTGGTACTGCGGAACCACCAAGTGTGATGGCAATATCTTTCAGATGGCCAACGTATGAATTTGATGCAGCGACATAACGGGCCCCGACACCGACCGATATCATGTCATTGATTTTATAACTGACATTTGCCTGAGCACCATAATATATTGACGATCCCTCAAAAGCGACATCAATATCATAAGCAGAAATCGGTTGCCCTTGGGCAGCCAATCCGGGAACCAAATCGGAAACCGGCATCTCAAATGATGGAACACCCTTTTCATAATTTGCACTTCCACCACCACCAATTGGTTCAAATCCTGCTGAAACGGCTAACTTGCCAGTCTTGTAGGCCAGATAAAAATTTGGAAATATTGGTGCTGCAACATCCCCTACATACTCAGCAGAATTCAAATATGTGTAGCTGTTTGTTACTGTCTTCGTCTGCCAAATGGATTGATTGCTCAACGAAAGATGCAGACCATCTTCCAGTTTAGTCAATCCTGCCGGATTAAAATAAACCGCATCGATATCGGTTGACGCATTCCGGTTCAACGTCCGCATGTACGCGGCACTCTGGTTGGTATTAGTGACAATACCGCCAGCCATTACGATACCCATCATTAGTACGAGTATCAAGGACACAAACATAAAAGATCTCATGTTTCTTCTCCTCTTGTTACTTTTTTTTGAACTTTGGTGTAATAGGCTTTTTTGCCTGATCCACTCTACCCTCTTTCTTTCAGTGCAAAATCAAAATACATATACATCTCTTATTTACACCGATTGGAATGAATATAAGTAAAAAACATTTAGAAAAACAAAATAATTTTTCAATCTTGATGGAATCGTAAAAAGTGTAAATCATGTCATTCTGAATGAGGTACGAATGAAGAATCTCAGCCAATTATCGACGAGATTCATCGTTGCTTCGCTGCCTCAGAATGACAGCTTTGTGACTTTTTACGATATCATCAATTTTAATAAAGAATATATTTGTTTCGAATTTTCTGGAATTGCGTCAATCCCGAAATCCAGACCGGATATAATTGGCGGATATCCGATCCGGTGTCAACCGTGACCCGATAAGAATCATCTCCGATGAGCATATCTATTTCTTTAGGATTATTCCAGCGAAAATGCCGGGTGTACATCTGGGCAATAACACCAAGAAGATATGTGCCAACGGTGCTGCTGCGGTAATTTTCCCTGTCCAAAACATTAATTCGAATACCGGTGCATTCCTGACCAAGATAATTTGTCGCTGAAAGCACCGTACTGTGAGCACCGGGAATAAATGTTGCCAGGCTAAAATCAACGTAGGTTTCACAGGTCCCGTTCAGTCTGTTCAGCAATACCGGTCCGCTGATCCAGGGCGCTCCGCCGACTTCGTATTGAAAAAGGCTGCCCGGACCATTACTCACATTGGAAAAGTGATAAAAACAGGTTGAGCAATACTTTAACAGAGTTTCCACCGTATAAATATCATCCAGCGGTATCCCCCAGCTAATTCCCAGCCGGTCGTACCAGTCGGACCGATTGTAGTTTGCCATTGGAACCAGAAAAATCCGGGCGGCTTTCTTGGATTCGATCCAGCCCTCTTCATTTATTAGTAACGCTATTTCACCCAGTGTCATTCCAAAACGCCATGGGATGCCAATATCGCTATTCAGCCCATCGGGAACTGCCAGAGGCCCTTCCATAATTGCTGCGGTAATTGGATTCGGTCGATCCAGCAGCACCAACGGTATTCTTGTGTCTGCGCTTAACTTTAGCAGGGAAATTAAAACCTGAAAATTGACATCATACCGAATCCCGATGTTCTGCAGATCGACAAGCATTAGATTGGCGCCGTTTAAATCCGCCCGTTTAACCACGGGATTGGCCGGAGTGATTGTAATGTTCTGCACTAAATTCGTTGAATCGGCTCGTACAAATACCATCCCGGAAGATTCGGTATTGAATACTTTCTCAGATACCTGAATAATGGACACAAGCTGGAAATCATCACGATTGTCGATTACATCAAGGATATGGACGCCATTCCGGTCAAGACTGCCATTATTACACACCACCGCAATCTTTTTATTTTTAATCAGAATAAAATCATTTTGGCTCAGCAGATCAATTCCCAGATGGAGCTTCGCTGAATCTGAATTCGGTTGGTAATTTATAATTTTCGTATTTTGATAACTGCCGTTCTCAGCCAGTAAGAACAGTGGTAAAAAGAGAATTAGAAGTAATCTATTTTCGGTTTTGAACATATGTTACAATATTGCCGACAATAATCGTCATACTGGCTCCTATCAGTACGTACCAGGTCCAGTGTACAATCGGTTTTATCCCGAATAAAAACGGTATTATTATCAACAAAACCATACAGAGAATACCCGCCGAGAAGCCCCACAATGCCGATTTTTGATTGGTCTTCCTGAATAGTACTCCCAGGAGAAATGTCCCAAGAAGACCGCCATAGGTAATTGATGAAATCCCCAGTGCAATCTCCACGACTGACTGAAGAACCCTGATAAAAAGGAACGCCACGATTGTTAAAATAATCCCCCAGAATATCGTCAGAAGCCTGGAAACGTAAAGATCCTTTTCCTCAGTATTCTTCCGGCCGAAAATCGGTTGATATAAATCCATCATCGTCGATGATGAAAGTGAACTCATCGATCCGGCCAATGTGGACATCGCAGCCGCAAACAACCCGGCAATAATCAGTCCGCGAATTCCCGTTGGCAGGTAATAAATAATAAAATAAGGAAAGATTTCATCGGCTTTGGTAAAAGGTGCTGCTTCGGAACCGATAGGATTTCCCTTGAAAAATGCAAAGAGCATCAGCCCGACAAGTAAAAACAGGGTAAACTGAATAATGACCACAACGCCGCTGGTAATCAGCGCCTTCTGGCTGTCTTTGAGTGACTTTGTTGTTAGTAGTCTCTGAACAATCAGCTGATCAGTACCATGAGACGCCATGGATAATAAACAACCGCCGATCAGGCTCCCGAACAGCGTATAAGGTTCCGAAAAGAAGCCGCTGAATTTTATATTAATTAATGAGAATTTATCGATATCACCACTGAATTGACTGACAGCCGACAATCCACCAGGTACTTTATGAAATAGAATAATTAACGCGATGAGCGCAGCACCGAGATAGATCCCCATTTGCAGGACATCCACCCAGATTATTCCCTTTACTCCGCCGGTATAGGTATAGATCAATGTAACGATTGTGATAATCACAATTGATACAGCGTAAATCTGCACCGTCGTAAATCCATCAAAGAACGGGAATGATCTGAATATTAATGCCAATGGAATCGAAGTTGCAAACAGTCGCACACCGTCCGCTGCAACCCGTGTGAAGAGAAATACGATTGAGGCGTATCGGCGGGTTGTCTGTCCGAATCTGTTTTCCAATAATGCATATGCTGTTGTGAGTTCACCTTTTTTATAGGCCGGCAGAAACAGATAACTGACTACGATTCTGCCGATCAAATATCCGACTGTCACCTGCAAAAAATTCAGGTTGGCGATATAAGCAAGCCCCGGAATACTGATAAATGTCAGCGTACTGGTTTCCGCAGCAACGATCGCAAAAGAAACCGCCCACCAGGGAACATTCGAGCCACCCAGGAAATAGTCTTTAACTGACCGCTGCTTACCACCGGAAAAGCTGCCAATCAGAGCGACAATTAACAGATACAGACAAATGACAATGAGATCAAAAGTTTGGAAGCCGCTGTTTATAGGTGTCAATTATGCCTCTTTTTCCGTTTCTGTTTTTTGCTTATGCTGACTCTGTTTTCTTACCGAATTTCGGATCAACTTTAATAAACGATAAAGCTATAAAACTTGGTATCGTACAGATTATGACGTAGATAAAGAAATGCTGATAGCCGAGAAATTCCTGAACGGCCCCACTGATCATACCGGGTATCATCATTCCCAGCGCCATAAATCCTGTCGTAATCGCATAATGAGCGGTCTTATGTTTGCCCTGCCCTGCAATATACAACATATAAAGCATATACCCGGTGAATCCAAATCCGTACCCGAGTTGCTCGATAGCGACACAGCCGTAAATCACGGCGCGACTGTCAGGCATTGCATAGGACAGGAAAATATAAACCACATTCGGGACATTGATCGCAATGGCCATCCACCAGATCCACTTTTTCAGCCCGTCCCGGGATGCAATCAACCCGCCCAGGATACCGCCCGTCAACAGTGAAACCAATCCGATAGTACCATAGGCAAGCCCCTTTTCGGTCAATGATAATGCCAGACCGCCATTTTCCCGGGCATCCAGCAGGAATGGTGATGCCATTTTTGTTAATTGTGACTCGGAAAATCGATATAAAAGCAAAAAGGCAACCGAAGCAATAATCTCCTTTTTCCTGAAAAATGACGCAAAAACTTCAAAATAGGAATCATTTCCTTTTTCTTCGGATGTATCCTGGTCTTCAATCGGCCGCGGGAGCATATATTTATGGTAAAAAGCAAATATAATGAAAAGCAGTCCAAGAAAACCAATCGACATCGACCAGGCAAACGGCACATCTCCGGCCTGGGCATCAAACCGTGCGATCGCTTTTGTCTGGAGATTGTGTTTGACTTTGAGTGTCGCTTTTTGCGGAATATTCCAGTTATAACTGTCAAAACTAAAAACACCTGAGCTGGCCAGATATACATCCTGACTGCCCTTCTTCTGGCCAAACGTCATATTGACCGTTTTCCCGTTTTCCGGTGCGGCTGACAGTACAAAATAAACATTGGCAGAATCACAGGGATTCACATCGTTACGATTGTAGATCGGTACTTTTACGTCCTTTGGAAAAACCAGTATTTCCGATGTTCCATCAGACGGTTCGATGACAATGTCACCGGGATTAACTATTTCCTGAATTTCGGACTGAGGGACTACCTGAATATTCAATTTCAAAGGGTCCAGCCCGGTATGATCGAGGATAACTCCCGTCAACATGACGAGTAAACCAAGTCCGACAATCATCGCAACCCGGTAAAACGTACTGCGAATACCGGTAAAAAATGCCTGACCGTGTCCATCCAGTGCCAGCATGTACAGTCCATCAGCAGCAATATCGTGTGTCGCCGATGAAAATGCCATTATCCATAAAAACAGAAGTGAAAGCGGAAACCAGAACGGCGTATGCAGAGCCAGTGAAACTCCCACAAATGCTGCGGCGAGCACAATCTGCATCCCGATTACCCATTTTCGCTTGGTTGAATAGATATCAATGAACGGGCTCCAGAGTGGTTTCACGACCCAGGCCAGGTACAATAAACTGGTCCAGAAGGCGAATTTGGCGTTGGATACACCCAGGGTTTTATACATATCACTGGCGACAAACATTACAATGATATAGGGAATACCTTCAGCAAAGTATAAGGACGGAATCCACCACCAGCCGGAACGAGTACTTTTTCCTGATTTCTGAACAGAATCTGACATAAATATTTTCCTGTCTAATATATTTTCTTCAATTGTGAGCCAGGATAATAATGCAGCACTATCGCTTTAGTGGAATAGCCTTTCAGGGCCATTCCCAACGCGCCAATTTGACAGTAACCAACACCGTGTCCCCAACCGGCGCCTTTTAAATTGAATGCAAGCGGAATACCACCTTCTCCATCTTCGACATTCACGATAAAAGCAGAGCTATAGAGAAACAGCTCATGCAACGTCTGGCGGATGACATACTGATCTTTAATTTCGATCGATCGCTGCTCCCCATCTTTGGTCTGATATTCTATTTCAGATCTAATCAGACGTCCGGAATAGCCCCGCTGGAGCGGATTTATGGCAATGATCGCACGAGCATTAAGATCAAGTTTCAAATTCAACAACGCCGTGATTTCCTTTTGAGTATAGCGAAAATTCCAGCGAAAATACTCACCTTCTACATCCACACTGCCCAGGTATTTGATCATCTCATTTTTCGGAATGGTGTGAGGACTGCAAAACGTATCGGGAACGTCATCAATCCACTGGCGTACAGCCTCTTCGGAATCCAATGGCAATGCTTCATGTGAAAAAGAATCTGGAGCGTCGACAACTGGTTGAAGATAACTGATCGGCTCATCACCAAAAACATTCTCGAATGACTCGGTGATTCCTCCGCAGCTCTTAAAATACCGGGCATCACAGATCTTATCATCGGCAATTAAAACTTTTCCGTAGGTATTCAGAGCACCTCGCACCGCTTCATCATTAAGATATGTCGTCCCCTGATAGCGTTGGCAACAGTCGTCATTACAGACATCCAATTGGAGATTTCTATGCTTCATTTCAATATTTGCCAGCATCCATGAACGGGCTACGATTGTCTGAGACTCCGTCAGAGCAGGCGGGCATTCGGCCCCCATCTCAGAAGTAGCGACGCACATCAGGTATTGCTCAATCGGTAAAATGTTCACTGCCAGCAAGACACCATCGACAATTCGCAATTCAACTGAACCAGGTAAATAGACATCGATATTCTTTACCCAGTGAAATCCCCGGCCCGCAACGACTCCATTCACTTTCAGTCCGGATTTATTGGCCATAACAGCATAGGGTTCAAGCAGCTTAATCGTCCACGATTTGCTTCCGGAAACCGGTTTGTCATTAATAATAACAGAGATAACTTTTTCGGTAATTCCAAATTTCAATACATCGCAGTTTTTCAGATTCAGAATATCATTTTTTACATCAGTCAGTTGATATTCGGGTGTAGACGGTATTTCAATCCGGATCTCTGTAAATTGATCTTCTGGTAAAACAATACCGACATTTAAAATGGGTTCTTTGTCGGGAATAACATTTGGTGTAAGCATAATGGTTACTCCTTAAAATTTAAATAGGCGTCAATCCCGGCACCCAGTGCCGGTGCTTCCCGCAGATTAGAAAAAACTATCCACTTTTCGTCGAAACTATCATTCATGGAATAATGGTTTTTAGCCTTATCATCCAACACTGAGGATTCACAAATCAACAGATTTAACGACTGGATAAAGGGCTGCCAAAGCACAGAATCATTTTTTGATTCTCTGAGCATATCACCAAGTCGTTGACCAATGATAATATTATCAAATAATGAACTATGATAGGAGTGTTGGATATTCGGGACTGGTCTGTTTGGATTGACAAAGTCGAAAATTCCCTGCCAACCGGCATACAGAGTCGTTATTCTTTCATATAACAGTAACGCCAGGTATTTGGCGACTTTTTCAAACGTATCGCGGGCCAGCGGATCACCCGCAAGCGCTTTTTCCCTGATCTGTGGCGGATAGATTTCCTGTGAATTTAAATCGGTCAGCGACTGAGATGACAGCTCTCCGTATAATGTTTGAATTCCTCTGAATGAAACATAGGTTTCAATTGACCGATTTTCAGGACATTTCAGCTCCCAGGCTTTGACAAACCACTCTTTGATATCATCCAGAGATATCAGTTTTCCTTGAATCTTTAACGCATCAGCAGCACCGGTACCACCACCCAGATAATAGGAATTTTTAACATTACGGAACTGACCGGCTGAGGCATACTCTTCACCCAACCCGCAATAAAATGCATCACTGCCAATATGGCTGATGGGTGAAATCAGATCAATGCCCGCTTCAGATAATCGTTGCTCAAGATTTTTCGCATAGTCAATTTGCCTGGGTCCGTTGGCCATGGCTGAAATTCCGCGTTGATCTTCGGTTTTTAAACCGGGCATACCGACACCAAGCAAAACTCGGGACTTATTACTTTTGCCAGCTACTTTAATTATTGAATCAGCGCAGGCATTAGTGTAAACGATTGCCTGTCGCATTTCTTTTTCTGTTGGTTCAATACAGTCCTTAGTCCGTTCGTCCAATTGAATCTGAAGATCAACCGGAGTGAATTCCGGGTCATATTCGGAATACTCTGAATAAGAGCGGCTTTCACTGATATTCCCAAGGCTGAATTTTCCGGAATGATCGACATTTACCGACCAGCAATTAACCTTTGTTGCCCCACCATCGACACCGATAAGTAAAAATTCCTGCATCTTCCCCACTTTCAATTAGACCAAATATAAGAGTTTTACTTGAAATAGTTAATCTCAAAATACGCTGCTTATCCAAACTTAACGACTGCATATCTATTTCTGTAAACACTGGTTTATTAACAAGAGTTTTGCGATTTATATATCGTTTGTATCAATTATGACAGAGTTGAATTCTCCGTTGAATGGCTAAGAGTCGCATATAATCTTTGGCTTCATCGTTCCGGTCAATTGTCACCTGATCGATGCTGTGATCCGTACCGCCGGAATGCCGAACTACCTCGTATATCGGATCGTAGATTCGGCCGACTTTATATATTTCACTGATTTTCATGACCAGATCGTAATCCTCACCGTAATTTCGGGCATAGGGCTCATCATTGATACCAAAGTAGCCCATTTCTTTGATAATACTTACCGGAATACAGCGTGGTGCGCCGGCGCCATTGATATGAAACAGATTATTACGTCCGTTATCGTCGGTCCATTCATCATGGGTAACGACCGGGATTTCTTCCATCCGGACGAACTCGCCATTATCTTTTTTCTGCCAGACCTCATAGGAACCGATGACGATACCAATTTCCGGGTCAGATTCAAACAAAGCCACCGCCTTTTCAACCGCATTGGGTTTTAAGCGATCGTCACTATCCAGCTGAATATAATACTGTCCTCTTGCCTGCTTGATTCCCAGATTTAATGATACTCCAATATTATTGATATCGGATACAACCAGCCGTACCGGTGGATTTGATTCGTTAAAATAGATGCCGCCGGGCAGGTATTTGTTCACTTCTTTTACCGTTGGATCCTGGATACCGCCATTCACGACCACAATCACTTCAATCTCTTTCTCTGTTTGATTAAATACTGAAGTTAATGCCGATTCCATAAACTCCGGTCGGTTATTTACCGGTATGACAACTGAAGCGGCCAAATCATATTTTTTATCAAAATCCGGCCGTTTATGATGATTAAAATTCGGTTCGAGGTATGCACCGATGCGTTTTAGATGATCCGTTAATATCCTTTCCGCCTCCATCTGAACATCTTTACCAGCCAGGAGATAGTCAAAAACATTATGTTTCTTACCCTGCGCAACAACACTGTACAGCGACCCGGAATATTTGTTTGCTATGTGAACTATCTCATATTTCTCCGATAATTTCAAACGGGTATCGTACATCAGATTGTATTTTACAGACTCGTCAAAATTGCCAATACCTGCCAAAGCTTCCATTGAAAATAAATGCACACGTCCATAATCCTGATTATCTCTCAAACGACCGTGATGATGTTTCAATAAACGGATCTCTTTCTTATTTCCGTTTTCGATGAGATCATAATCGCTGTACAGCATCCCAAAATTCGTGTATTTATGGATAATGATATCAGCTACTTCCAGAAATGACCGCTTGAGTTCAACGTCAGCTTCCGTATTATCAATATAAATAACATGACTGCTTGTGATTGTATCAATACATTTATTTAATGCAATTGCCATATTTTCATTATCATAATCGATAACAGTCATCTTGCTTGATTTCATTTCGAATTCAGGCATACCGTTTTTTGGGTGGTTCAGTATCACGATTCCCTGCACAGCCAGGCCCTGATTGAGCACAGAATCCATTAATCTGGATATTTCACCCAAATTGCCATCTGATGTTTCCGGTAGATGTAAAACAACACTGAACATAGTTTTTCCCTGTCTGTTTGTCATGCAGTTCTCCTATAGCTAAATCCGCTTCTGATCCGATTCTATTGTTTTATTTCGTGTAGTCCATCTCATTAGTAATGTCACAAAACTAACAAATTTTAACAATATTTTCTAATAATTTATTTAGTGAAAAAACTGTGAATATTAATCTGTTAATTTCTTTTAACTTTTTTGCCCAAACAATCATCTAACAGTCTTTGGACAAAGTCCGGATTTTTGATAAATATTCTAAAAATGTGTTCTGATTCAGATATTTTTTTGTAGATTAGCACCCGTTGGCGATTGACAGATTGAATACTCAGACCAGAAAGGAAATATATGAAACACCGCCACAATTATATTCTCATCCTGTTACTGCTAACCCTGTGGATTGGTTATTTTGTAAAAGTACAAGCCCAGCCAGGTCGGGGGCAAGATCAGGGTTATGCCATAACAACCGGCTGGATCAAGGGTTTCGTTTTCGACTCGAAGAATAATAAACCGGTCGAATATGCAAATGTTGTTTTATACAGCAAACGTACCCAGGAACAGGTTACCGGAACAATTACCGATCCCCAGGGATTTTTTCATTTGACCGATCTTCGCCCGGGAATGTACATCCTGGAAATTAAATTCATTGGATTCGATGCGTTCAGCATGGACAGCATTATGATTCGACCCAATAAAAATGAAATAAATCTTGGCAGAATCGAAATCACTTCCGATGTTCTCGCCATGCGCAGTGTTGAAATCTTCGGTGAAAAACCAATTATTGAGTTTCAAATTGACAAAAAAGTCATCAATGTCAGTAAACAGTTCACTTCACTCTCCGGTACTGCTGTCGATGTTCTCGAAAATGTGCCGTCAGTGAGCGTTGATATCGAAGGCAATGTCAGCCTGCGCGGAAGTGGGAGTTTCAATCTTCTGATTGACGGAAGACCATCGATTCTTGATCCCAATGATGCCCTTCAGACAATTCCGGCCAGTACCATTGAAAGCATCGAAATAGTAACAAATCCGTCAGCTAAGTACGATCCTGACGGCGTCGCCGGAATAATTAATATTATAACCAAAAAATCCGACCAATCCGGTATAGCCGGACTGGTCAATGTCAGCGCCGGGACTTTCGGCAACTATGGTGTTGATTTTCTGTTAAACATACAGAGAAAGCGCTTTAATTATTATTTTGGTGCCGATTACGGTTACCGAAATATGCCCGGTAACATGACGACAAAAAAACGAACTTACTACCCTGATTCAACCTACCCTGATTCAACATCATTCAATAACACGATCGGAAATTCTGAACATGGCGGAAATTCCATGGGATTTCGGGGAGGGTTGGATATGAATCTTACTGATTCCGACTTATTACGTTTTAGTTTTAGATATGGCGATCGCAGTGGCGGTCGTGATTCCGAAGTGGAATATTTGCTCTGGACCGATCCCGGTTCTGATACTCTTAATTATACCAGTAAAAATACATCCGATCGAGGTGGCGACTTTTATTCAGTGAACCTTGATTACCGGCATAAATTCAAAAAGGAAGACCACGAATTAAGTACCCAAATCAATTTAAGCCGTCGTGATGGGGAAGAAGAATCGCTTAGCAAACAATTTGATGAAAATGGTCAACAAAATTTTGGTCAATACTCCACGGAATCCGGTCCAAGCAACCGGATCCGGTACAATCTGGATTATAAACTTCCCTTACGAGGCGAAAACCGGATTGAGGCCGGCTATCAATACCGTTACAGTTTATCTGAGGATGATAACTCGATGGATACATGGAATCCCGATAGTAATACATATATCCCCGATTTAAATTACTATCGGACAACGGATTACACCCGCAATATTCAATCCACTTATCTGATCTATGCCGGTGAGATAGGAAATTTTGGATATCAGGGTGGGCTACGTGGCGAGGGTACCTATCAACTTATCGAGATGACGGGCGTGGACAGCAGCTACTCTTATAAGGATTGGGCCATATATCCGACATTTCATACTTCCTATTCCTTCAATAACGGTCAACAGATAATGGCCAGTTATACCCGGCGAATTGAACGAGTCAGGGGCTGGTATCTGGAACCTTTCAAAACCTGGATGGACGCCTATAACGTTCGCCAGGGTAATCCCGATTTAAAGCCTGAATATATTGATTCCTATGAATCGGGATATCAGAAAACCTTTGGGAAATCCCTGTTTTCAGTCGAGGCTTATTATCGCATTACCCATAATAAAATCGAAAGAGTTCAGAGGCTTTATCCTTTAGATGACAAAATATATCTGCATACATACGATAATATTGGGAAGGATTACGCTTTCGGAACCGAAATGATGTTAACGATCTTCCCCTTTCAATGGTGGAACATGAATCTCATGGGCAATATCTATAATTATCAGGTTAAAGGAGTACTTTACGAAGAGCCTTTTGATGAAAACAGTTTCAACTGGAGTGTCCGGGTCAATAATACATTACGCGTCACAAAAATGACACGAATTCAATTTAGTGGCAATTATTCCAGTCCGACGGTCAGTGCCCAGGGAAAAAACGGGGGAATGTTCTTCACAAACCTGGCAATTAAACAGGATTTTATGAATCGAAAATTATCAGCCACAGTTCAGATTCGCGATCTACTGGGCACCTCCTCTCATTACCATGAAAACGAAGGACCTAATTTTTACTCCTATATGAAATTCGAACGCCGACCACGAATGTTATCATTTACCCTGACCTATAACATTAATAATTATAAAACCGAACGAGAACGAAATGGGCAAAGCCAGGAAAATGGTAGCGATTTTGAAGAAGACAGCGGCAGTGGTTTCGAATAATCTTTTTCGGTAATAAGTTGCCTAATATTTAGCCAGAATATATTTGATAAATCTAATTAATATATCTTATCAGGAATGAATATATTAGCCTCAATATTGACAGTACTACTGCTCTTCTCCAATAGTTACGATGTTTGCGAAATCTTATTATTGTGTCAAAATGATGTTGGTAATATTTTAGCCCAATGAAATTATCTCTAATATCTCAGATTGATTAAGCACTCTATTATATATTCGGATTTCATCGATAATCCCATTAAAAAATCCAGGAAATCTATATGGGTCTATTTGTGATTGTTGGCTGTCACCAATTCTAACATCATTGTTGTTCCATGTAGTTGTATGATTTATCATCTCATCTTCAAAATCATTAGAACCTGTCAATATGCCATTCAAATATAATTTTAATCCTTTTCCAGGAGTAAATGTTCCTGTGATATGATACCATTCGTCAAGAGTTAATTGATCTTCACTAATTGCACTTCGACGGTTAACTGATTCAGTTTTTATATCAAAATAAATTTTTTGGTTATCTTTATTTACTCCTATACCATAAGCACCTTGCCATTCAGTTCCGTTATACATCAGACCTTTCGCCAATATTCCAGAATAACTATCGAATTCATCGTAATATACCCATGCACAAATTGTTAATTCACCTGAGATTTCTAAAACATCCGAATTACCAATAAATATGCAATCACCATCTCCTCCAAAGCTATAGGCACTGTTTGTGTTTCCATTACGATCCTCAACTAATGTTACTCCAGATAAATCACCATGATTTCCATTTCCACTTTCATCATTTGCATTTCCACTAAAAGGATAATATGCAACTAAACCTTCTGTAATATCTACTTCTGATTCACCCCAAGTTACAATTATAGACAATCCACCAGTATTGGGATCCATGTGTAAATTGACAGGTGTTATCATGCCTGCTTTTACTGTTACGCTAGTCGAACCAATATAAATAATATTCTCATTCACATCAAAGGCATCAACGTGTAGTTCCCAAACCCCAACCGGAATGTCCTCTACTAATGCAACAGCGGAATCTGAATATATATCGAAGGTAAAAAAAATAGTGTCTCTGTCTAACTTTGATAAATATCCTTTTAATACAACAACTTCAGATGGTGCATCGGTCATACTCAAATTAAAATTTAATACACCTGTCTTGAGAGTTGGACTATCCTCTGACGGTTGAGTACTATTTTTTTCACAAGTTACTAAAGACAAGACAACTAAAATTAAAATGAAAAAGATACTTCTTTTCATATTCTTAACCCTCTTATCTCTTAGATTCCAAAAATAATCAACTAAAAAACTTCGCTCGAGTGCTAAAATCTCTTTCGCAAATATATGTTACGCATTATTTTTTAAAAGTCAATATTTTTCATATAATGCACAAAATATTTATTGCTATTTTCACCATTGCATTCATCGAATTTTCTTTTTACATTTCGCCAATTGTCGAAATGACAATTATCACATTGGAGATGTAATGCGTGAATTAACAAAACTGTTTAAAGCCCTTTCCGATCCCAATCGACTGAGAATATTAAAAATGCTGGAAATCAAACCGCTCTGCGTATGTGAAATTACCGAGGCGCTGCAGTTGGCGACATCGACCGTTTCCAAGCATCTTTCAATACTGCGGGATGCGGGATTTATTATTGATAAAAAAGATGGTAAGTGGGTGAATTATACCTTGGAACCTGATAATAAAGCCAGCATTCTCCTCCCTATTATTTCCGACTGGTTAGCTACGGATAATTCGATAAAATCCGACACAGAACATCTGAAAACAATCGACCGTATTGATCTTTGTGGAAAGTGAAAAAGAATATCATCAATGAATTGGAAAGAAGAATATAAAAAACTGATCTGGATCGTCGCTGTTTTTCTGGCAGCGTTTTACTTACCGATTGGAAATTCTCGATTTACTCAGGCAATTTATGAAGCCCTCGCTCTGGCAAAATGGTATGCTCAAGAACATGTCCTGCTCTGTCTGGTTCCGGCGTTTTTTATCGCTGGAGTTATTTCAGTGTTTGTCAGTCAGAACGCAGTTATTAAATATCTCGGGGCCTCAGCAAAAAAATGGATTGCCTACTCCGTTGCTTCGGTTTCGGGCACAATCCTGGCGGTGTGCTCCTGCACGGTACTACCGTTGTTTTCGGGTATTCACAAACGAGGCGCCGGACTGGGGCCGGCAATTGCATTTCTCTACAGTGGTCCTGCTATCAATATCCTGGCGATTATCCTGACCGCCCGAATTTTGGGTACCGAACTTGGTATTGCCCGGGTAGTCGGTGCAGTTGTGTTCAGTGTGGTGATTGGCTACACGATGCACCTGATCTATCGCAAGGAAGAGCAGATCAAAGCCGAAGCCCAACTGGCGATGCCGGAACCGGAAGTATCTCGCCCAATCTGGCAAACTGCAATCCATTTTTTCACATTGGTATTGATTCTCATTTTTGTCAACTGGGGTCGACCGGACGCTGACAACGGTGTATGGCATTTTATTTATTCTAATAAATGGTTAATTACGGGGCTCTTTGGATTTGGACTGACTTTGTTATTAATTTTAATCATTAAAATCAAAATCACTCAGGTAGTTATCGCGGCGCTGCCGGTAATTATTCTGGCGATATCCTTCCCTGCCAACCCGGTAATCGCTTTTGCCTCTGCTGTTATTGCGCTGAGTATTCTATTATCTGTTAATGAAGGTGAAGCATCGGAGTGGATGTCATCCAGCTGGGGATTCGCCAAGCAGATTTTGCCGCTGTTGGGAATTGGTGTTTTAATTGCCGGATTTTTACTTGGTGGACCGGAAAACGGTCAGGGAATTATTCCCAATAATTGGATTGCATCGTTGGTTGGTGGTAATTCACTCTTCGCCAATTTTTTCGCTTCTATATCCGGTGCATTTATGTACTTTGCCACACTTACAGAAGTTCCGATCTTACAAGGACTTATAGCTAACGGTATGGGCAAAGGCCCTGCCCTTGCATTACTTCTCGCAGGACCGGCACTGTCACTACCCAACATGTTAGTGATTCGCGGTGTTATCGGCACTCAAAAAACAGTGGTTTATGTCAGTTTGGTAGTCATAATGGCCACAATTTCCGGAATAATATATGGGATATTATAATAGGCAAGATAAACAAGATTTACATGATTGTTTGTTTGATATTTAATGAGGAAAATATCAGTTTATAGTGTAGTGATAAATTGCAGCAAGAATAATGATACTAAAAAATAATTATCTTGAAAATCCTGTTATCATATCCCAAAAATAACAACGGAGGATATAGTGGAAATCAATGAATTAACACAGAAAATTATCGGTTGTGCATTCGCAGTATATAATAAAATGGGATTTGGATTTTTAGAATCAGTCTATGAAAAATGTCTTCAACTTGAACTTGCAAAGCAGAAACTCAATGCCGAATTTCAGAAACCGATTAAAGTGTTTTATGATAGCCAAAATGTTGGTGATTTCATTGCCGATATTCTCATCAAGAATACAGTCATCGTTGAGTTAAAATCGGTGTTAAAATTAAATAAAATGCATGAAGCCCAACTTGTCAACTATTTAGTAGCGACCGGAATAGAAACCGGGCTTTTAATCAATTTTGGAGAACAAAAAGTAGAAGTAAAACGCAAATACCGAAAGTATAGTAAGACACAATAACAGGATTTTCAGGGTATTTTAATGAATCATACGAATACTGTTATCCTATCTAAACCAAGGAATGAAATTTTTGATTATTTAAATGTTTCTTAATATGAGATAATGAAGGGACACCCAGATATTAAAATCATGCATATCCTGTTATTCTGTCTAAAAGGAAAAAATGAAAATACTCATCTTATGCACCGGAAATTCCTGCCGCAGTCAGATGGCAGAAGGTTTTCTAAAATCCTTTGATTCCAGCTTGGATGTTTTTTCCGCTGGTACAGATCCGGCGAATCAAGTAAATCCAAACACAATTATTGTAATGAAAGAAATTGGTATCGACATAACAATGAACACCCCAAAGTCAGTCATACAATTCCTGAATAAGAACTTTGATTATGTTATCACGGTTTGTGGCGGTGCTAAAGAAACCTGTCCCGTCTTTCTGGGCAAAGTCAGAGAGCGTCGGCATATTGGTTTCGACGATCCAGCCGAAGCAGCTGGGTCTAAGCATGAAATTCTGGCAGTTTACCGGCGGATTCGTGATGAGATTAAGGATCAGTTTTATGAATTCTATAAATTAAAATTAAAGATTAGATAAGGAGTAAGTTATGTTGGAAATCATCGTCTTGGGTTCGGGATGCCCAAATTGTAAAAAACTGGAGCAATTATGCTATGATGTAGCGGCTGAAAATAATCTCGACGCTACTATTCAGAAAATTACAGACATCAATAAATTTGCGGATTACGGGATTTACATGACACCAGGACTTGTAATCAACGGTAACGTTGCATCCAGCGGAAAAATCCCGACAAAATCAACATTAACCCATTGGCTGACGGAGGCAAACCATGCTTAAGAGATTCCCTTTTATTATTACAATTATCATTATGTTAACGGCACTGTTCTGCGAAAAGAAAACTGAAGCGGTTGCTCAGGATTGTGGTAAATGTCCTTCCGCTTCAACATGTGGAAAGGCCGAAACTGAAGAAGAAACCTGCGCCACCGAACGTGAAATACTCAATACCAAGGCCAGTAAGATCACATTTCTGGAGCTGGGTTCTTCAAGCTGCATTCCCTGTAAAAAAATGGAGCCAATCCTGGAATCCGTTGAAAAACGATATGGCGAGCAAATCGACGTGATTTTCCATGATGTCAAAAAGGACCGTGATATTGCTAAACAATACAATATCCGGTTAATACCGACCCAAATATTTCTTGATGAAAATGGCAACGAATTGTTTCGGCATGAGGGATTTTTCCCCGAAAGCAATATTGACGAATTCCTGCAGTCCAAAGACTTAAAACCGGTGCAATAAAAATGATAACCCAAATATTCGAGCAACTCACAAACGCGCTAAACAGCAATGCCGGAATCGCACTTTTGGCTGCTTTTATATGGGGAGTGCTGAGTATTTTGCTCAGTCCCTGCCATTTGTCAAGCATACCACTGATTATCGGTTACATATCCAAACAGGAAACAAAAAGTGCCCATCGATCGTTTCTGATTTCCCTTCTGTTTTCAACGGGCATTCTGATTACGATTATCGCTATCGGCCTGCTAACCGCGGCATTTGGCCGGATGCTCGGGGACATCGGACAAATCGGAAATATCATCATTGCTGTAATTTTCATTTTTATCGGGCTCTACCTGCTGGAGATTATTCATTTTAACTGGTCGCTCTTCAATCCCACGAAAGTATCATTAAAAGGACTAAAAGCCGCTTTTATTCTGGGACTCTTATTCGGATTGGGCGTCGGTCCCTGCACGTTTGCGTATATGGCGCCGATTTTAGGAGTTATTTTCAGTCTGTCCGCAAGCCGGATATTCACAGCAGTTCTATTATTGGTCTTTTTTGCTCTTGGGCATTGTGGAGTCATCATCGGCGCCGGAACATTCGGCGGTTGGGTTCAGAGTTATCTTAACTGGTCGGCGGAATCACGAACAGTATTGGTATTAAAGAGAATCTGCGGAATCCTCGTGATACTCGCCGGAATTTACATGATGATAAACAATTGAGGTTAAGTCATGGAAACAGAAAAACGTCTGAATATTTTTGAGAAATACCTGACACTATGGGTACTGCTATGCATAGCCGTTGGCATCATTCTGGGCAAGATCGCTCCCGGAATTGCCATCAAACTTGATTCAATGTCGATCTACCAGGTTTCCATTCCCATCGCAATCTGCCTATTCTTCATGATGTATCCGATCATGGTGAAAATTGATTTTACCGAAGTAATTAAAGCGGCTAAAACGCCTAAACCGGTTGCCATGACCCTCATTGTTAATTGGGCTATTAAACCCTTTACCATGTACCTTTTTGCCTACCTTTTTCTGGGAGTGCTATTCCGCAAATTCCTGCCCGGCACTGAGATCATCAAATCCGGTCAGGAAGTCGAACTCTGGCGCAGTTACATTTCCGGCACAATTTTACTCGGCATCGCCCCATGCACAGCCATGGTACTAATGTGGAGTTATCTTGCAAAAGGCAATGATGGTTTAACTCTTGTGATGGTTGCAATAAACTCTCTGACCATGCTTGTCCTTTACGCTCCTCTGGGAGGATTCCTACTGGGTGTAAATGCCATGCCAATTCCCTGGCAAACGATTTTATTCTCTGTCGGAATCTATGTCGCGTTACCGTTGATCGCCGGATACTTTTCGCGAAAATGGATCATCAAATCCAAAGGGTTTGACTGGTTCAACGAAAAATTCGTGCACTTCCTCACCCCTGTCAGTATTGGTGCATTACTTATCACTCTGATTTTGCTATTTTCATTCAAAGGTGAAATTATCGTGCAAAATCCACTGACGATTTTCTGGATTGCCATCCCCCTCTCTATTCAAACAATTTTTATTTTCAGCATCGGCTACTTTTTGTTTTCCCGCTGGTTGAAACTTTCCTATGAGGACGCCGCCCCGGCGGCGATGATCGGGGCCTCCAATCATTTTGAAGTAGCCATCGCTACTGCCACGATGTTGTTTGGTTTGTCATCCGGCGCTGCCCTGGCAACCGTGGTTGGTGTTTTAATTGAAGTGCCGGTGATGCTGATGCTGGTATCCGTCAGTAAAAAATATCGTCATTTATTTAATGAAAGAATCTGAAAAATATAAGGAAATATTATGACGTGTCATTGCGCTAAAAAGGAATTGCAGCTTACAATCAATGGTGATGATTATCGTCTCCTTGGGCTGGCTGACTACACCGGCGTTGAGTTCCCTGCTACTGCGGAAAACCGGAACAAAAGAAGAGCGGGATACCTGGCTAGTCAAACAGCTCAAACACCTGTATCTGCCGATACTGAATTTTTCACTGCATCACAGCAGACTGGTGATTATAATGGCGGTTCTTTTTACAGGTGGTGCTATCGTAACATTGCCATTCATAGGACGTTCCTTTTTACCGGAATTCAACGAAGGAACCTTAACAATCGGAATGGTCTTAATTCCAGGAACCGCCCTCGAAGAATCGGAGAAAATCGGACTGATGGCGGAGACCATTTTGCTGGAGCATCCGGCCGTGAAATCCACTGCCCGCCGCACGGGACGAACCGAAATGGACCAGCATTCCATGGGTTCCCATGCCCATGAAATTGAAGTACAGCTGGACCCTTCCAAAATTAGTAAAGCGGAAATGCTGGAAGATTTGCGCCGGGAAATGTCAATTGTTCCGGGAACAGTAATTACATTCGGTCAGCCGATCAGCCACCGCATCGATCACATGCTTTCCGGTACCCGGGCTAATATTGCTGTTAAAATTTTCGGCCCGGATTTGTACAAACTACGCAGTATTGCCGAAGAGGTAAAAACAGAAATGTAGACGATTCCCGGAGTGATGTTGAGGCAATCCGCAATGCATTGATCGACACACCGGATTGCGGTAAAATTCCGTTATCAATGGTCACAGACATTCACGTAGATAAAGGGCCGAATTACATCAGCCGGGAAAATGTGCAGCGGAAAATTGTCGTCCAGGCCAATGTTGCCGACCGGGACTTGCTGAGTGTTATCGATGAAATTAAAAGTAAAATCGCCAAGGATGTGGATTTACCACAGGAATATTATGTGGAATTCGGCGATCAATTTGAAAGCGCATCCGAGGCGACCCGGCGAATCACTTTGTTGAGTTTATTGTCGATCATAGCAATTTTTGTAACCTTATATCTGGAATTCGGCAATTTTAGACAGTCGCTGCTGGTTATGGTAAACCTGCCATTGGCATTGATTGGTGGTGTGGTTGCTCTGTTCATCACCGATGGTGTCATCACGATTGCATCAATGGTTGGATTTATCACATTGTTCGGCATTGCGGTCCGTAATGGCATTATCATGGTTTCCCATTACAATCACTTAATTGAAGATGAAAATAAATCACTCCAGGAGGCCATCATTCAGGGATCACTGGAACGGCTGAATCCGATTCTGATGACCGCTTTGACGACTGGTTTGGCGCTTCTGCCACTGGCACTATCCATTGATAAACCAGATAGTGAAATTCAGGCGCCAATGTCGATTGTGATTCTGGGTGGTTTAATGACGGCAACTTTTTTGAATATGATTGTGATCCCGGTTTTGTTTGAACGCTGGGGTATGCGACAAAATAGAAATTAACTCCAGTCGAACGAACAAAATTATTTCTATCAATTGCAACACTTATGTTGGCTGAGATTCCAAAAACGGAATAATGAGTTTTATAAATGTAACGAATTCAGTAAATGGCAATAATAATGACATACTCTATATTCGACAATAGAAATGATTGTAATTGCTGTTATTAGTCGATATAGATTCGAGGTACACGCTTTGTTATTGCGCAGCACAGTTCATAGGAAATCGTGCCAATCCTGTGAGCAACTTTTGTGGCTTGCAGACTTCCCTGCATAGTATCGCCCCAGAAAATGACTTCATCACCAACTTTTACCGGATCGTCCCCAACATTTACCATAATCTGGTCCATGGTGACTGTTCCGACCAACGGGTACAATTTTCCGTTAATGAGCACATCAGCATTATTGGTCATAGTCCGGTGAATACCATCAGCATAACCGATCGGCAATACGGCGACAGATGTTTCCTTATCCGTGATAAATTTGCGACCATAACTCACTGAATTTCCCGCCGTCAATCGACGAATAAGCCCCACATGAGTTTTAAGTGTCATTACCTGTTTAAGTGGAATTGATTCGGAAGTGACTGTCGTTGGATAATGCCCATAAAGAGAAATCCCCGCTCTAACCATGTCAAACCTGGCTTCCGATAAATCAAGAATGGCGCCACTATTTGCCGCGTGAATTTTAGGTTTGTACGGAAGATGCTCAACAAGTCCATCAGTGATTTCGTAAAATCGTTGCAATTGCAACTCTGCATAACCTTTATTACGTTCATCGGAAGTCGCAAAATGGGTATAAATTCCCTCAAGTTTAATCTGATCGATATTGATTATTTTAATGATTGCGGCACGGGCTTGATCAAAGGGAATACCAACCCGTCCCATACCGGTGTCAATATTCAGATGGACTTTCACAAAAATTGAATTTCGAATTGAAATATCCCTGATAGTATCGATATCTGCTGAATCCGTAATCGAAACCTGAATATCATTCTTCACAGCCGCATTAATTTCATCGGGGAACAGGCTTCCGAATATCAGGATATTCTCATCAATCCCGGCATTTCTCAATTCAAGGGCTTCGGCTAACCGGGCCACGGCAAAATATGTGACGCCTTCTTTGACGAGACGTTTAGTTACTTCAATGGCACCATGCCCGTAAGCATCCGCCTTAACGACACACATCACTTCAGCCGGAGCGACCTTTTTCCGGATTTCATTCAGGTTATGAACAAGATGGTCAAGATGGATTTCTGCGACTGTATATGGCTTACTGGATACTGGATACTGGGTGCTGGATGTTGGATGTTTCATTTATTTTTTTCCTAATCAATCCCCCTTTGAAGGGGGAAACAGGGGGATGTCCCTCCTATTTTCCTGAAATTTTGTCTATTTCATTTTTCAAAACTTCTAATACAGATTCTGTCTGATTTCGAACGTCTTCATCTGAGAAACGGATTACATTTACTCCCAGTTCTTCTAATCGTTTTTGTCTTCTTCGATCATATCTAAGTTTATTATCGTGAGAAATTCCGTCAATTTCTATTGCTAATTTTAATTCATGGCAATAAAAATCAACAATGTAATTATCTATCGGTACCTGTCTATGAAATTCATATCCCTTAATGGCCTTATGTTTTATATATTTCCAGAGAATTACTTCTGCAAGTGTACCCTTTTTCCGAAGTTCTCTTGCATATTTGCGTAATTTCGGATTATATGGAATAATTGCATTCCGCATAGTTAGCATTGAAATAATTTACATCCCCCCAAATCCCCCTTTGAAGGGGGACTTAGGTACTTCTAATATTTCTTCCGCAGAAATTCCTTCAATTCATCAAAATTCTTAAAAAATTCCGTCGTACATCCCAAAATCCAGCCACTGATATTCGCAAGTTCCATCGGAGTAACCATGTACACTGGAATTCCATGATAAAACGCAAATGTCAGTTCTCCGTATGTTCCCCCACCTTTTTCAGCATGTTCATTCCAAAGACAGATGACGTAATCAATTTCGGTTAGAATTGACTTAATATCATTCCGTATCAGCTTGCGCACAATTTTTTGGAATTCCAGTAAATTTTCGGTTTTTAACACGTGAAACTGCTTACGTTCTTCAGGTGTCAGAATTTTTGGTTCTTCGATATGCGGATTATAAGATTCATGGCCAAATTCAATTTGCAGAAATTCCGCTAAATCGGCACGCCATGCTTTCCCCTTATCCGGTGCATGTTCAATAGCCCCTGCAAGGTACGCTTTCATCGTGATATCCATCGTTTGAAAGTTAGAAATGCTGCAAAATAAGCCAAAATTGAAAACGATAATACATATATCATATTAATATTACTTAAGGTATTAAAAACCAGAATATCTCTGCCGCCTTCAATTAATATGGTAACCGGGAAATAATGAATAATTTGCCCAAGAATTCCAGGATATTGGGTTGAAGGCACAATAACACCACAGGCCAGAAAAATTACAGCTACAAAAATAATTGTAAATTCGCTACGTACTTTTAAGTTCGTTGCGATGATTCCGGCAATCAACCCAAACTGGTTAACAAATATAAGCCCGACGAAAAAGTACAAGCAAAATGCTAATAGATTGACAAAACCGACGTGGACGCCACTGGCAATTAACAAAACAATGCTGCTGAGGATTAAATGCCCGGAGGATTTCAATAAATAAACCAGACTTTTTACCAGATAAATTTGATAAGTCAATAATGGTGAAGAGTGAATCTGGTCGATTAAACCGACTTCGCGGCTGGAATGAAACGAATCCTGAAGTGAAAGATTAAAGGCAATGATCGTGCTGACAAATCCAACAATCCCCGGAAACATCCAGGCATTTATATCGATAAAAAGAATTCGCGGTAAAAGATGTCCAAACCCGACCATGAATACCAAATATAATAGCAACGTGGATAATATATTTATTACCACGGCAATACTGGCCCGTTTTGGATTTGGCTTTATTTCTGATAATAAAATATTTATGAAATTTCTCATATTAATATCCTTCATCGGCATTGAGTTGATCGAGGAATTCCTCAATATGAATCGAGCTGCCGGAGATGGAAATGACATCGTCCAGATTTAGCTTCTTTAAAACAGCGACAAAATCCAGGACATTGCCGGTAACTATCTGAATCGTCTTTCCGAGATCACGGACTTCTTTGATTTCCTTGACATGCTGCAAAGTCTTGATTAATTGATATCCTCCCTGACGGAATTCAATATTTCCAAAAAACGGTAACTCAATTTGCGCTACCATATTTTCCAGGGTACCATCAAAGCGAATCTTGCCGTGATCGAGCACAATCCAGCGGTCGGCAATCGTCTGAATTTCAGAAAATTCGTTGGACGACAGCACGAACGTCTTTTTCCCTTTATGATTAAGAATATATTGAATTAAAATCGAGCGGGATAAATAGTCCAGACCCATCGTGGGTTCATCCAGAATAATTACTTCCGGATTCCCCATCAATGTCTGTACAATGTCCAGCCGACGTTTCACGCCTCTCGAATAAGTGACCGGAAATTCCGTTAATTCTTTTTCCAGATTGAACATTTTAACAAGAGGCATAACGGACTTTTCGAACTCATCCTTACCGATTCCCAAATAAGCAGCCCGTTTTTGCAGGTTTTCCATACCGGACAGCCACGGGTCATGAATATCGTGATCCGGCAGATAGGCAACGATTTTTTTAACGTCTTTCAGATTTTGCGAAATGTCTTTTCCATCGATATAAACGATTCCGTTATCGGGTTTCATAATTGTTGACAATATCCGCAACAGGGTCGATTTCCCGGCACCGTTCCGCCCGATAATTGCGAACGTTGAGCCCTTTTCGATACCGATACTTAATCCGCTAAGTACATATTTTTTCTTAAAATGCTTACTGACATTTTTTAATGTAATTGATGCTTCCACTAATGCGCCTCATACCATGAATTTCCAACTCCAACATCCACTTTCACCGGAATTCCGAGCGGCAAGGCCTGCTCCATTTCCGAAATCACTATGGATTTTAACACTTCTAATTCCTTTTCTGCAACCTCAAAAAGCAGTTCATCATGAATTTGTAGAATCATCATCGATTGAAAATTTTCCTGAATCAGTCGATTATGGATACGAATCATTGCGATTTTGATCATGTCCGCCGCCGTGCCCTGGATCGGCATATTGATCGCTGCCCGTTCCGTAGCTTCCCGGATATTGCGATTGCTGCTGTTTATGTCATGAGCATAACGTAATCTTCCTGACAACGTCTTGACAAAACTGTTTTCTCTGGCTTCATTCAAGGTATTGATAATATAGTTATTTATACCGGGATATGTATTAAAATAATTATCAATGATCTTGCGTGCTTCGTTTAGAGATATTTTAAGTTCTTCAGACATTCGAAAGGGACCGGCGCCGTACATAATCCCAAAGTTCACGACTTTGGCAACCCGCCGCATTTCGGGCAGAACATGTTCTTCAGGAACTCCGTATACAAGAGCGGCTGTCCTGGTATGAATATCCACTCCGTCAATAAATGCCCGGATCAACTCCGGATCTTTTGAAAGGTGCGCCATGATTCGCAATTCGATCTGAGAGTAATCAGCCGACAGAAGTTTCCAGCCCGGTTTTTGGGGAATAAAGGCCTTTCGAATCTCACGCCCGATATCCGTCCGTATCGGTATATTCTGGAAATTCGGATCACTGCTGCTCAATCGCCCCGTCGATGCAACGGTTTGATTAAATGAACCATGTACCCGTTTAGTTTCGGGATTTACCAATTGCGGAATCGCATCCACGTAGGTATTCTGCAATTTGGCTAGTGTTCGGTAATCCAAAACCAGACCCGGCAAGGGATGTTCATCGCGTAGTTTCTCAAGAATATTCACTGCGGTGGAACGTTTCCGCCCCGTGCTTAATTGCAGCTGGTCAAAAAGTACTTCCCCGAGCTGCTTGGGCGAATTGATATTAAATTTTACATCGGCTTCGAAATAAATCTGGTCGGTCAGCTTTTCAATCTGCTTTGACAGATCTATGGACATCCGCTTGAGAAAATCGGTATCCAGGTACACGCCATTCTGTTCCATCTGCATCAGTACCGGAATCAACGGCATTTCAATCGTCCTGAAAATCTCTTCGGTCTGATCCTCGATCAATTTTTCCTTGAAAATCGGTACCAGTTGCAATACCACATCCGCATCCTCTGCGGCATAAAATGTCACTTTTTCCACCGACACTTCATCCATAGTAATCTGGTTTTTACCTTTACCGATCAGATCCTGGATCGGCTGCATGGTATAGTTCAAATACTGCTGCGACAATTTATCCAGTTTATAGGACCGTGAATCCGGCTGAATCAGAAACGCCGCAATCATGGTATCAAATTCGACGCCCTTTAATTCAATACCGTACCGGCGCAGAATCAGCATATCGTATTTCAGGTTCTGACCGCATTTGGGAATTGAAATGTTTTCCAGAATCGGTTTCAGCAGTTCCAGAAACTCAATTTTATCATCATTGCCGAAGAGAGATTTCTGAGCGCTCGGGTATTGAATCGGAATATATACGCCTTTATCTGCTTCCCAACTGAGAGAAATGCCAACGATCTCGGCGATCATCGGGCTCGTGGAGGTGGTTTCCAGGTCCACTGAGAGCATTTTTACGTCTTGTAAGGTCTTGACCAACATTACGATATCCGATCGCTCTTTGAGCGCCTGATACTGCTTGTTGACTGTCTCTGTCTTTTTCGCAACTCCCAGAGTCTTTATCAGGCTGTAAAATTCCAACTCATCAAACAATTTCGTCAGCTCTTCCCGATTAACTGATTGCGTCTGCAGCTCATCAATTTTTATATCCAGAGGTACATCGATTTTAATAGTCGCGAGCATCTTGGAAAATTTCGCTTCTTCGGCGCTATCCCGAATCAGGTCACGAATACGGGGATTGCCGATTTTATCCACATTTTCAATAACGTTTTCAAGACTGCCGAATTCTTTCAGCAATGGCCTGGCTTTGGCCGGTCCAATACCTTTAATGCCCGGAATATTATCCGAAGTATCACCAATCATTCCTAAATAGTCTGCGATTTGATCGGGACGAACCCCCCACTTTTCCATCACACCATTAACATCAATAATCTCAACCGGTTTCTGCCCGCTGCCCGGTTTATAGACGAGAATGTCCTCTTCGAGCAGCTGCATAAAATCCTTGTCGCCGGTAACCATGAATACTTTCAGCCCCTGTCTTCTTCCATCTTTTGCCAGGGTTCCGATAATATCATCGGCTTCAAATCCGGGACGGATAATCACTGGAATATTCATCGCCTCCGTTACGTTTCGAATATATGGCAGTTGCGATACCAGTTCATCGGGCATGGCTTCGCGGGTAGCTTTATACTCTTTGTAGATCTTATGCCGGAAGGTTTTTTCAGGAGCATCGAATACCATCCCGATATAATCCGGTTTCTCTTCATCCAATAATTTCAGTAATGAATTAACATAGGCAAACACTGCTCCCGTCGGCTGGCCGGCAGCATTCGTCAAACGGTTGCGAATCATCCCAAAATAGGAACGATATGCAATTGCAGAACCGTCGATTAAATATAGTGTCTTCTTCTTATTCATAGTCTAATATCGGAAAAGTTTACGATAATACGGTGAATTTGGCAAGGTGTTTTCAGATTAGAGTGAGGGGATATTGAAGTAATGTAGTGTTAATTCAATGAAAATCGAATTTCGGTTTTAAAATTTCAAATTAGTACAATTCCACCTCTTATGGTTATTCTACTGGTATAATAATTCGCATATTGTTATTTTATTCCGGTTGATATCCTCTGACTTTCGTCTTAAAATATCATTTAATTTTTCATGGAGTTAATCAAATGCAGGTAAACAAAACCAATGGAATGACATTCATCGAAGCTACTGACAATGAATCACTAATCAAGAACGAACGTGATGCCGTTGATGTTATCGGTTTCTGCGGCGAACATAAAGCCGTTGGAATTTTACTAGACCCAAAAAACCTGCCTGAAGATTTTTTCGATCTGAAGTCCAGGCTGCTGGGAACCATTATTCAGAAGTTTGTTACCTAGTACCTGAAAGTTGCTCTCGTTTTATCACCGGAATTTGTCAAGGGCCGGTTTAAAGAATTCGCTGCCGAGTCAAACCGCGGCAGTCATTTTCGGATATTTTATAATCAAGACGAGGCCGTGGAATGGCTAGCTAAAAACTAATCCTCTATCCTTTCCATTTTCAAACTTAATCCCTTATATTCCCTAGGATTTTTTAATAAACCAAAGGAGCAGTTATGAACGGACATATCCCTGTTTTATTCGTTGAGGGAAATTCATTAGCCGAAGCCTGGGAAAAATCAGTTCTGGAAGCCTATCAAAAAGGTTGTGACATTAAAACAGAATACGATAAACCCGAAGACCCGCCAAGTAAAGATTGTTCAATGACCGTCGTTATTCATGATCCCCTGGCGGAACCGATGATTCATCGCGATATGCCGGGCGGTCTGGAAGATTTACAGGAATATGTACTTGAGGTTGTTGAAGGTATCAAAGACCACTGCGTGCGGAATGCCGATGATCCCAATGACACAAAATGGGAATATACCTATCACCAGCGGCTTTTTGACTATGCTGTACCGGGAATCGAAAAGCCCTTTGATCAAATCGAATTAATTGCTCAAAAACTTGCAAAGGTCCCTTACACCCGACGGGCCCAGGCCATTACCTGGAAAGTCTGGGAAGATAATACATGTTACGATCCCGCCTGTCTTCAAAGCATCTGGTGTCGATTACTAAAAGGCGAAAACGACACCTGGTATCTGAACACAAATGTCCGTTTTCGCTCCAACGATGCATACAAAGCTGCATTCATGAATATGTTCGCCCTGATTCAATTGCAGCAGAAAATCGCCGATCGGATTACAGAACTCTCGGGGAAAAAAGTTAAACTCGGCCGTTATGTCCATCAGGCAGACAGCTATCATATCTATGGTTCCTATTTTGAAGAATTTAAAAATCGCTTTCTGAATGCTATCGAAAGCCGGGATTTTGACCAGCGAACATACAACTACAGCGACATGAAAGACATTATGGAGGAGGCAATTCCGGCGATCCGGAAAAAGGCGGCCAACATGTGCCGGGATTAAGCGGAGATTTTGAATGAAACATTTAATTTATATGATATTAGGATTGACATTAATGACAACACTTAATGCAATTGAAAGAAGGATTAAACATCCGGAATGGAGCCGGAATGTGACCATTTATGAAGCCAATATCCGGCAGTTTTCAAAAGAGGGTACATTTAGCGAATTCGAAAAATATCTGCCCGAACTGCAGAAAATGGGTGTCAAAATTGTCTGGCTGATGCCGATTCATCCTATCGGCGAACTAAACCGCAAAGGATCGCTTGGCAGTTACTATTCCGTCAAGGACTATACCGACGTGAATCCGGAATTTGGTACGAAGGATGATTTCAAGCGTTTGGTAGAGAAAACCCATGAATTGGGGATGTATATCATTATCGATTGGGTGGCGAATCACACTGCTTGGGATAATGTCTGGACGAAAACAAATATCGAATACTTTGATCGTGATTCCGCTGGAAATCACATTACCGAGGTAAAGGACTGGACCGATGTCATCGACTTGAATTATGATAATCCCGATCTTCGCCAGGCAATGATCAAGGCACTTAAATTCTGGGTTGAAGAATTCGATATTGATGGTTATCGCTGTGATGTTGCTGCAATGGTTCCAACAGATTTCTGGAATGATGCCCGGGCCGAGCTGGAAAAAATCAAACCCGTGTTCATGTTAGCCGAAGCCCATGAACCTGAACTGCATACCCAGGCATTCGATATGACTTACGCCTGGACATTCAAGGATTTATTGAATGATATGGCCAAAGGTAAAAAAAATGTCCGTGATCTGGACAAACTGGTTTTAAAAGAATTCAAAGAATATCATCCTGACGATTATCGGATGTTGTTTGTGACAAATCACGATGAAAATTCCTGGAATGGTACAGCATATGAACGTCTCGGTGATGCTACAGAGGCATTTATTGCTTTTACCTGTGTTTTTCGCGGAATACCCCTGCTATATAATGGCCTCGAAGCCGGAATGAATAAAGCACTCTCCTTTTTTGAAAAGGATTTGATTCCCTGGCAAGATCATCCAAATCGAGAACTCTATACACGTTTGTTCAATCTAAAGCTGAGCAATAAAGCGCTTTGGAACGGTACTTCGGGCGGAGATTTGACACGCCTGAAAACATTGGATGATGGGAATATTTTCGCGTTTACCCGCGAAAAAGATGACGCTAAAATTGTAGCGATTTTCAACTTTTCTAATCAGGCACAGATCGTTAATATCAAACATAATAAACTTGAAGGAAGGTATGTTAATCCACTGACTGGCAGTGAGATATCCCTTTCGGTAAAAGAAACATTTACACTTGATAAATGGAATTTCCTGTTACTCGTGAAGAAATAAACTGCCATAATTCCGTGCAAATTTATCCAACATTCGTTGAAGCCAAATTCATCCGCCGGCTCAATCGTTGCGTGATTGAATTGACTCTTGAAGGAAAACCAATCCGGGCATATGTTCCGAATACCGGCCGGATGGCAATGATCGCTCCCACCTTTTCTATTTTAAGGAAAATTCTTGTTCACAATCGCGCATTTCTGGATATAATTCTGGACACCCAGACATTTATACTATAATTAACGTAAGCTCGATGCAATTTTAAAACGCAATGGATTGTATTATTTGTATTAGATCGGTCGCTGACTTCACCATCCCAATAAATCGAGATGGTGTTAACCCAATGATTATAATTAGAATAGCCCCATGTTTT
>JAHJGX010000179.1 GCA_018824205.1 bacterium | reverse complement strand
GGAAGCGGGTCCATTAACCATGACAGTTGAACTCCGAAAACCGCAAACAGTATGAAGATAATTAAAAGGACAGTTTTAACGGAGCGATATTTGCGCGTCGATTTGCTCTTTTTCTTCGCAAGGTATTTATCAGAAATATCGATACTTGTACCTAATGGGCAAATCCATCCGCAAAAGGCTCTTCCGAAAACCAAAGGGGATAGCAGAATCAGCAGGGCAATCAGAAATATTGGATCAAAAAAGCGCCCGGCCAACTGGGTGACAATCGCGGTCAGCGGATCGGCCCAGAGAAACAGTTCCGGCGGAATCCAGGGGTGAAACGGATAGCTGGCCTGATGTACCGTGAGAATGAACAGCCCCAGAAAACTTATCTGCAGGATTCGGCGAATGGTGGTGGTGCGGATTTTATTCATGCGTTAAATGTATAATGCTTTGCAGGATATTTATTGGTATCGATTTCACCCATGCCGGCAGTATGCGCCAGTTTCAGGTATTCCAGTGATTCCGGCTCAGTACCGAACACCCTGGCGCTCCAGGCGTCAACCAGCACCCGGTCGGTCCCGGCAATCACGGTATTTAATTCATCCACATCTTTGAGATTACCGCCTGATGGCCCGTTGCGACGGAGTACGCGGATAGCATCGACAATTGTTAAATCCGCTACAATAACGCGGTTAAGATCAACAATCCGCTCAGCGAAGGGGCGGTGAATTTGTCCCCTATTGCCGCCGACCAACCCCATCATATTTTTAAAACCGATTGTCAACCCCGGCAGTGAATGATGTTTGAGAATGGGCATATTAATCAGTTTATCTACTTTGAATACTTCCTCGTGAATCGGCCACTTTTTCATACTGGTACCACTTGGGATTTCGGTTTCGATGAAGTGGGAATCCCGTACAAAACGAACATCCGCTCCGGCTTTTCCGGCCATATCCTGGATTTGGCAATTCTTATAGCTGCGCCGGGCATCGTTACAGGTGTTATCAACAATCAGAACCTTTTTTGCACCGGCTTCGAGACAGAGTGTGACGACTGCAGAAACCAGTTCAGGGTTTGTTGTGGCGGCATATTCAGGGCGCCGGTCCCAACTCATATTGGGTTTTACCATGACGTAATCATCCCTGGAAATGAATTGTGAGACGCCTCCCAGCATTTCAAAAGCCTTGGCGGCCATCTCTTGTGGTAGTCCGTTTTTTATAATCGCTACCGTTGGTGACGATTCCGCGGCGAAACCCGGTTTGCGGGCCACCAATCCCGCTCCGGCTATAAATGCGGCCGTTTTAAGAAATTTCCGTCGATCCATTCACACTCCTGCTTTAACACGAAAATACTATTTCCAGACCTGTAATTCAAGGGAATAGATACAAAAACCGATGATTGTACAGTTCCAGGATTATTCGTTTTTTAATTTCAATCTCTATATGCTATATTTTGACTGAATTGTTTGCGATTCCTGTTTATAATTAACGTGAGTTTGATATAAGAAAATGTTCAAGAAATTACCATTAGAAACTGTTTGCCGGAGGCATCCCTACGGGAAAAACAGTTCACTTTTTACAAAATTTGGGCGTAACCCCCGAATTCTCCTATGGGAGTCCCTGATGGGAAATTCGGGGGCTTTCTCAAAATACCCCGTCTTTTAGAACCCCCGACTAATCGGGGCAGGCTGTTTCAACGGTTTTTAGCTATCCGATAAACGTTACTTGTTTACATCGAACTCACGTTAATTTAGGGCTCTGGTAAAAATGATCAGGGAATACACGGTCTGCTACCTTGAAATTAATGATTTAAATGACGTAACGATAAACCCATCAATACCCGATAATATTCAATTCAGAAGACTAACAGAACCGTCACCGCTGGTCAATCAATCTTTTTATTTGAAGATTGGGGGTGACTGGGACTGGGTTGACCGCAAACTCTGGACAACCGGGCAGTGGCAACACTATGCGGAACAAGCCGAACTGGAAACCTGGGTTGTACATTATGATGGTTCCCCGGCCGGTTATTTTGAGTTGTTACATGAGCCGAAGCAGACGGTTCAAATTGCATATCTTGGCTTACTCCCGGAATATACCGGAAAGGGAATCGGCAGTTACATGACCGGTTATGCAATTCGTCAGGCGTTTACTTCTGGTGCAAAAAGAGTATGGTTATCAACCTGCTCGCTGGATCACCCGGCAGCTTTGAAAACATATTTGAAATGCGGATTTAAAATTGTCAGGGAAGAGATAGTCCGTAAAGATTTTTCCGATGAGTAAGTTTATAACTCCGTGTCGATACGTAAAATAACCAGCAGCTGTTTTTCCTTTATCGTATTCAGTTTCATGACATTAACGATATATTCAATCTCTGTTGGTTTTTCGGTTTTCAGGATGGCATTAACGGAGTGAAAGTTTTTAATATTCGCCAGACGAATCGCCTCTTTAACAGATTCTCTATAGGTTTCTTCGAACAGATCCGGAAGGGGTGAATTTAATACTTCCAAGCGGCTTTTACCGCTTAGATTGCGGGCTTTTTCAGTGATGGCTGTAATCAATCCCGCTGAATCAGTGGTGAAGCCGATTTCCTCATCCTGTATAACTTTTTGCAAAACGCCTTTTTCAAATTTCACATTGGAATAGGCTTCTTTCAGACGTTCGTTTACGTTTTGTAACTCTTCGTGCAGTCGTTTCAGTTCATCTTCGGTTTTTTTACGTTCAGTGATATCCCGGAAAATTGCCCGGGTAGAGATGAATTTACCATTTTTGATCTGTGGATTTATACTACCCTCGACGTAGATTTCCTTGCCGGATTTGGAAACGAAAACCGTTTGCAGGTTTTGAAATATTGCTCCGCCGCTAACATCTTTAAATAAATTGGCACATTTTTCCCGATTATCTTCCCGTATAGCATCGAGAAAGATCAATGTTTTACGGTCTTCAGGTGTATATTCGAGCAATTCTTCCCAGGCCCGGTTTACATATTCAAATTTACCATCAGCGCTGACACTTTGGATCAAATCGCTGGCATTTTCGAACAGGTCTTTATATTTTTTCTGACTTTCTTCCAGTGCAAAAATGAGTTTTTTCAATTCTTCACTCTGCCGATTCTCGGAAATTTGACTTTTTTCAACGTGGATTCGAGTCCGCTTGCGGACAATATGTATAATGCTGGATAATACGATAGACGACAGCATGAAAAAACCGAAATGAAACCAATTGCCCGATTCTGCGTAGCTGACTGCTACAATTATCCAGGATACAACTGTAATTGAAATGATGGTGATATACCAGATTGATGATAAAAATAAAAATCCCGATCCCAGTACTAACAGTGTCAGGTTGGTTGTTTGTTGAGGGTCTTTTGTTAGATACAGATGGAGAATTCCGTTAAACAGTACCAGAAATGCGATCAGCGCGCCAACGGGGTGGGCATTATTTGGAGTAATAGTGAACTTATGCAGGAAAAGATTGATAATAAGCAACATAAACACAGTCGCTGCAGCTGTTAAAGTCATAATTATTTGTGCAGATCCGGTCAAAAAGAAGTAATGACTGAATGAAAATATCAGGTATAATGCGGCCAGTCCAAGGCTGACCGGTTTGAGTTCAGATAAAACAATTGTGTTCAGGTTCGTGAGTATCCTGGACTTTTCCAGCTCTGAAAAATTTGTTTGTGACTCTTTCATTTGAACCCCATTAATAACGGATAAATTCTTTGAAACCTATAAAAAATACTTAATTTGGGGACGACATTGCCATTATTATCAAGTTGAGATTATTTTACGAAAGCAATTGTGAAAAAGCAAATGCAATTCATGGAAGTGGATCATAAATGCTGTAGCAAATCCACAGGATCGGGATATTTTTCTGAGACATCCTTCAAATAATATCCGATTCTGTCAATATTATCCATGTCGATTTTCCGGGCAAGGTTTTTCAAACCGCCTTGTGAATACCGGGAAAGCAGGAACATGTATTTCGTTGCCGCGACGAAGTAGGCTTTTTCGATAATATTCCAGATTATCGATGCTTCCACTGAGCCGACTAAGAGGAATGAATACAGGGCATTTTGATAATCCCCGGCATATAACTGGCCGGCGCCCGGAATAATATTTGAAATCAGTGATGCCATTTTTTTGGATTTTTGGGGAACGACAATGACATTGTCGATATCATCAATCAACCCAGAGACATCGATAAAATGGACAGGCTGTAAATATTCAACTCCCTGTTTCCAGTCGGCCTGATAGATATAGGTCCAGGCTGTGATATAATCAATCTGGTTTTGCCGGATCGAATCACTTTGGCTTGATAAAAGGGTCAATACTTTCCGCATGGCCTCATAATCATAATTGTCCCAGTGAATGGAAGCGAGGAGTTTCAGACATTTCCGGTCGGTCAACGATGATTCCGAATTTGTGATGGCCTCAATCAACGGATCTTCCGCAAGGTGAGATTGTTCTGCCTGATAGTAAGCCCTTGCCATCTTATAGAGTAAATCATCCTGCTCGCCGGATTGATTGAAATAGATCTGGCGTTTGTATTCCGTAACCGCTTCAAAATAGAGGTTTTTCTCTAAATAGAAATCGCCTATATCGATAGCAGGTAAAAATACCGGTAGAATAATAAAGAAAATTGCGATTACTTTTTTAACCATGGCAGCCAGTATGGATTTTCTGAAACAGGATTGTATTGTTCGAGATGTTCAATAAGTTCGTCGTTTAATGATTCATTATACAGGACTGTAGCGATATAACTGCCGTAAATCGTACCCAGATAGAACGAAAGCGTAATACCGGAACTGATGATGCCTGTTATCAGCAGATTGGCCTTGAAAGCCTGCCAGGTAACAAGCCCGGCGAAACCGGTCATTCCAAACGAAAACAGCGCATCGCCCGGGCGCTTGATGGTGGTTTTGCCCAAACCCGGAATAACGGCCGATAACAGTGATGATACAACAGGCGATTTTTGTTTGATGTGAGAGCGACTATGCTCAATATTTAAAAATACCGATCGGAGTGAATCATCGGAGATATTATTAAATTCATTAAAATTGACAGACACTGAATCCCGGTGCAGGCAGGCTAAATAATAAAAATAAAATTCCGCGTCGTTCTGAAAGTCAAAACCTTGAATTGCAGTCCAATCCTGTAGCATATAATGGTTATGCAGCACAGCGATTCGGGAAATATTGATTAGTTCTGAAGTTTCCAGATTAATGATCCGTGAAAACGATTGGATGGCATAGTCGTAGCGTTCACGGAACTGATGACATAGACCGATTTTGAATAGGATTGTGTCGTTATCAGAGTTGGATAAAAACAGGAAACGCTCATATTCGATCGCCGACCGGAGATAGTCTTCGGTGTTGAAAAGGTGATCGGCAAACTCTAAAACCTTCCTGGAATCGGTTGACAATTCCGATGCTGATAACTGGCAGAATAAACCCAGTATTATTGCAGTAAATAGTAATTTACCTGTTTTTTCTGATATCATAGCGATAAACCGGATCACTGAATTTTTCTCCGTCAAATTGATAATAGTTTTGGGCAAAGGGATTACAGCGCATTAACCGGTCACCGGCAAGCAAGATTCCCCTGACAGTCCCAAATTCTTCAATTGCCGTAAACGCGAACCGTGAACAGGAGGGATGGAACACGCAGGACGGCAGATCCTGGCTGGAAATACCCTTCTGGTAGATACGAATCCATACCAGAGCCGAGGCTTGAAAAAAACCGGGAAGCGGCTGATCGTGTAAATGATCCTGTATCCGGGTGATCGGTTTTTCCCAGTAATCGTTCCATTTTGCCTGGTTCTGGGCGAATAATATGCTTGTGTTAAAAACTGCAAATAAAAGTAAAATAGAAAGAGGATTATTCATAATACGTAAAATAAAACCGGAACCGACTGAAAGTCAACCGATTCCGATTAATAAACATACAATTGGTCTGATTATTTTCTGAGACCCTCTTTGGCTTCGATTTCCGTCATCGTTTTTCCATTATACGCTTCAAGCGGAATGGTGATTAACGGATAAATACAAACACAAGGTATCAGCTGGAGCCATTCTTTTGTTCTTATCTTGCGGGTATCAAGTTCGTTACCGACTCTGGAACCGAGAAAAAAACTGGCTAAAGCACCTTCAAAACCATTCTTTTGTGCACCCATAACATAGGCATTATAGGCTCTCGTGCCTACAGCTGCTATCTGACCAATTACTGGAGCAGCACCGATGACCTGACCACCTAACATAATCCATTCACTTGTCTCAATCTGTTTGCCTTCATTCATTTCCAGACCGACCCGTGGTCCGATAAGACAGCTGGCCAGACAGGGTGCGAAACCGCCCTCTCCTGCGTACGCAAAAGAACTGGCAAATAAAGTCATTATGACGATTGCACAGATTACACTTTTCTTCATTTGAACTCCCTCTTTCTGTTTGTGTTTAACTCACGCTTAAATATCTGTAATTGAAATGTAAATACCAATAATATTTTTAAAATTGTCTTTAAATGTTATGCGCTAATTCTATATCCGATGGTCAGGAATACCAAGGCCGGATAAGCCGGTACGAAATTTAGAACAAACTGTTTCCGGTTATTTACCTTAAAGGCTAATTCAATTTCACTGTATGGGCCGATAATTCCTTCCATTATGCCCCAGTTTTTTAGAAGCCGGGTTTGAATGCCCGGTTCGCCGTACCTGGACCAACTGCGTCTTATGTTCATACCAAAACCAAAACCAAAACCAAACGAAACATATTGATACTTAAACATTGGTTGTTTAAAAAGCATTGTACCGACATAGACAGCTGGCTGTATAGCACAATCGATATAGATCGCCTGCACGGTGCGCCAGAACAAATCCTTTTCATTCAGGGGTTTATCGATTCCTATCAGTATACCCGGATTGAAAATGTTGACGGCATTCCGATCCAATTTTAAGGGAAAATACTCGGCATTGTACGTGACATCAACGATGTGATGGGTCAATCCGAGCGCTCTTATTGAAAAAAATTTGCCGGAAGATTTGCACTCTGAAGCGTAAATCTCCCCGGAATAAAGGAGCATTCCCAGCAGAAAAATAATTGATTTGATCAACCAGGACCTGTTAATGATTATTTATTTACGCAATCCCTCTTCAATTTCAATTTCAGTCATTGTTTTACCCTCATACGCTTCTATGGTAATCAATATTTTGCCAATGCAACACAGTTGGAGCCATTCATTTGTTCGAATTTTTCTATAATGCAATTCATTTCCGACCCTTGGACCCAGAAAAAAACTCGCCAGAGCGCCTTCAAAACTGTTATTTATACCACCACGATCATAGGCCATATAAGCTCTTGTTCCGTTCGAAATCATATTTCCAGTGACAGTAAATGGCCATTTTGCAGATCCACCTACGATTAATCCACCCAATGCGATCCATTCGCTCAGATGGATTTCGTTGTTCCCTTCATTCATTTCCAGCCCGACACGTGGTCCGATCAGGCAACTGGCCAGAGCCGGCCCGATACCACCGGGATTGGCTACTATTTTAGGAGAAGAAAGGGAATTATTGGTAGCCGTTTTACTCGTTTGGGCAATGAGGGGTTTTTCTTCTGGTTTTTTATTCGGTTCGGATAATTTGTCCGTTATTGTCACAACACCATCCGATAACAATGAAATAATGTTGCCGGAGTGTTGATAGATAAACATCTTCACGACATTTCCGTTTTTAACATCAATCATACGGACTGTGACTGAAAAATTATCTTCAATTTTTGTTATTGAACCGCCGATGATCAAATCGGTTCCTGACAATTTACCGGCTTCAGCCAGACACGGGGCGCCTGAGCATTTTGCCAGGGAGAAGTCACGCTCAGCAAGTTTTTTTTGAACGTCGGGCATTTCAAGAATTGTGAACAGATCACGGTTAAACAGTTCAACCTGTAAATGTTCCGTGAAGACTTTGGCCTCTTCAGGCGGTACTCCACTAGCTTCGAAATCCATAATAACCAGAGATTTGTTTTGGGCTGAAACCGGTCCGGATAGTATCAGGATTATTGTCATTGAGTATTGCAGGATATTTTTAAGCATTTTTAATCTCCATTTTTCAGTAATAAGCATGATAAAGTACTAAAATATATCTAAAATCGATAGTGTCAATTAAAATATTATCAACGCTTATAAGACTATTTTCCGGATTGAAGGTTGACAGTTTGCCGAATATTTCTTAAATGATAGTTGGGTATTGTGATATTAGAGACTGTTACGAAAAAAATGAAAAAATCACTTTTAGAAAAGTCAAAAATCGTCTGGGTTTATAAACTTTTAATCTTAAAATCAGCTATATTCGGCTTCTATTAGGTTGATCAAACTATATTATGTTTATCCTTATTTATCAACTATTTACAAATATTTTCGTAACAGTCTCTATTAATCAATTAATGGAAGTAACCAGGCATGCAATTACTGAATAAAATCCCGTATCAGGAAACCAATGGAATTCTATCCCGACTGTAACCATCGGTTTTCATTTTCTATCAAAGAGGTAACTGAAATTTATTAATATTTAAGGAGAAATAATCATGTTAGTAGTTGGAAACATAGCCCCGGATTTTACATTGATGAATCAGGACAATATTGAGGTCACGCTGAATGACTATCGTGGACAATGGGTGGTCCTGTATTTTTATCCGAAAGACAACACCGGCGGGTGCACAAAAGAGGCAATTGATTTTACTGAACACCTGGATGAGTATAAGAAATTAAACGCCCAGGTCTTCGGAATTAGCCCGGATTTGGTGAGCAGCCATCAGAGTTTTATTAAAAAACACGATTTAAAGGTTGATCTGCTGGCCGATCCCGATCATAAGGTACTGGGAAAATATGGCGTTTGGCGGGAAAAATCCATGCACGGCCGGAAGTATTTCGGCGTCGTTCGCTCGACTTACCTGATCAATCCGGGTGGAAAAATCGAAAAGATATGGGAAAAGGTGTCTGTGGATGGCCATGCCAATGATGTCATGTGCGAGATTCAAGACTATCAAAAGTAAAGGGGGAAATACTATGGAACTGAATAAGGTTTTTCAAAACCGGCGGGCCATCAGGACTCTCGGTAAACTGAAAATTACCGATGATTTAATAAATGAACTTGCAAAAGCAGCCGGTCTGGCGCCGTCTTGTAATAATATGCAGCCCTGGCGTTTTGTGTTTGTCTATGAACCAGACCGCTTACAGGCACTCTTTGAATCTCTGGCGCCGGGAAATTATTGGGCAAAAAAAGCGTCTTTAATGATTGCGGTATTCAGTAAAAAGGAATTGGATTGTGTGATAAAAGAACGGGAATATTATCAGTTTGATACAGGGATGGCTACTGCGCACCTTACGTTGAAAGCTACGGATCTTGGACTGGTTACGCATCCCATGGCCGGTTTCAGCCCGGAAAAAGCCCGGGCAGTTCTGAATATTCCCGATGACATGCAACTGATTACGCTGATTGCGGTTGGAAAGCGATTGGATACCATCGATCCGGAGCTTTCTGAAAAACACCAACTCCAGGAACCGCAACGTCCGCCTCGATTAAATGTGGAGGATTTTGTATATTTAAACGAATTTAAATAAGCAATTAGCAGGGGGATACCATGAACCAATTACGCCCGATCCGGGAAATCGTCACTGAGATTGGCCTGACGGATTCCGAAGTTGAATATTTTGGTGAATATAAAGCGAAATTGAAACTGAGCACTTATCAGAAACTCAGGGATAAGAAGGATGGGACCCTGATTTTAGTTTCGGCAATCACACCAACTCCGGCGGGTGAGGGCAAAACCACTACATCGATTGGTTTATCCATGGGCTTGAACCGGATTGGCAAAAAGTCGATTGTAACCCTGCGGGAACCATCTTTGGGGCCGCTGTTTGGTATGAAGGGCGGCGCCACCGGCGGCGGCAAGACCCAGGTGCATCCAATTGATGATATCAATATGCACTTTACCGGAGATATACACGCGGTATCTGCCGCACACAACCTTATTTCGGCGGTCGTGGACAATCACCTGTTCCGGCAAAAGGAGCCGCAACTGGATCCGCGCCAGGTTGTCTGGAACCGGGTCATGGACATGAATGACCGTTCGTTGCGGGATATTGTCATCGGCCTGGGCGGGAAGAAGAATGGGTTTCCCAGAGAAACCAATTTTAGTATTACCGCATCTTCAGAGATCATGGCGATTTTGGGACTGTCGGAATCCTATGCTGACCTGAAGGAACGAATCGGTAATATTTTTCTGGGATATACCTATGCTAATGAGCCGGTTTATCTGAAGCAACTGAATATCACCGGCGCTGTTGCCGCTTTGCTGAAAGATGCCCTGAAACCAAACCTTGTTCAGACCAGTGACGGTACACCGGCGTTTGTTCATGGCGGTCCTTTTGCGAATATTGCCCAGGGGACTTGTAGTATTCTATCCATGAAAATGGCGCTGAAGCTGACGGATTATGTGATCACGGAAGCGGGATTCGGATTTGACCTGGGAGCGGAAAAATTCTTTGATATCGTCGCCCGGAAATCCGGCTTGAATCCCAAAGCGGTCGTTCTGGTGGCCACGATCCGGGCATTGAAAATGCACGGCGGGAAAAATCTGAAAGAGCTCAATGAATCCGATCCGGCAGCGGTAAAACGTGGTATACCCAATTTGCT
>JAHJGX010000178.1 GCA_018824205.1 bacterium | reverse complement strand
TTTTCGGATTTTTTTTACGAGTTGATATATCAATGATTTTGACCGGTATGAGTAAATTTCAATTATGGAATAGTGGAAGTTCTGTCCCAAATATTATTAGTGCTGTTTCAATTCTTATCGGATTAGGTGGACTTTTTCTTATTTTCTTAGGTATTAAACCTATATTAAAATCATAAAATATTGCTAACCATTGTCTGGAGGCAACGAGGTGAGCTCTGGGATGAATTCGGATTTTGAGATTTTTCTCGGGCAATATTTCAAAGGTGGAAAATCCGTTCATTTTTTCACCTCGTGCCTCAGACTTGTTCGTTAGCACTGTATAAATTCGGAAAAATATTGTGGTTAAATAAAATAGGAGCAGAAAAAGTGGGGTAATCCAAGGAAATTAAAAAGAAAAAAATTAATTCAAATTCGATTGTTTGACTAATGAAAAAATTATTATTAATTGGAGTTCTAAAATTTCTTTTTTAAGGGTTGCACTAATTATCTTCCTGTGCAACCCAAACAATTGGTGCGTTGGTGGTAGTCCGTCGCGTCAACCTATTGTTGCAGTTGACTGTCTTGCGCCAGCGCTATTTCTGAAATTTTGATAATATTTCATGCTCTTTGCTTTCCGATACTATGTGCTAAAGTGTAGGCAGCAACTGAGCATTGCGGTAACAACGGTTCTGCACATATTATGGGTAAACATAATTATTAACAATAATTGGAGAATAAAATGAAAAATATTAGACCAATATTATTAACGGCAATTTTTTTAATTGGAACTTTTATCAATCAATCATTTGCCCAGGCTTCATTAGAATGTTATACTGTGCCAAATTCGGGTAGCCGTACTATATTCTTTGAAAGTGGCAAGCTGTATAGGGTAACAATAAAATCCTGTTGGATGTCTGCTTATGCGAGAATGGGAACATATTTAATTTACGTATTAAACATTTCTGATCCTATGACAAATGGTGAACCTTCTGTATTAACAATAGCAGAAACATCATCTATTGATTGGACATTTAGTTATAGTCTCAGTGGATCTTATTCTTTAAATATGACTATTACATCAGGAGGTTGGGGAGACCAAGGTTTGTTAATTTTGGTGGAAGGCCTTCAATGTAATGGATCAAATGTAAAAAGTAATTCAGATTTGCTAAATGATTCTTATAAACTGTCTCAGAATTATCCAAATCCTTTCAATCCATCAACAACAATAGAATATTCTGTTCAGGTTACTAATAATATTCAAATCAAAATTTATGATTCTTCAGGTCAACTTGTAAAAACAGTAGTAAATGAGACTAAAACACCCGGTGAATATTCAGTTGTATGGGATGGTAAAGATGATAGCGGAACATTAGTGGCGAGTGGTGCATATTTTTATCAAATTCAAACAAAATATTTTGTTTCAAGTAAGAAAATGATTTTTCTTAAATAGTATCAAATGAAACATAATCGGGTATAAGTGCGGATTTCTCACCCGCCCTTTCTCCGTCACCATTCTTGCCTCGAAGGAATTACTTTGTGACGAATCCGCACTTTGCTGGTTCATCGCGTTTACTTATCCGTTTAAATAATGAAAAGTAACCCGGATTTCTTTGTTGGAAACAAGTCATTGTTCCTTAAGATACCGGTTTGTCATACTGCTTTGCGTTCTGAAAATCCGAGCCAATTTCCATACGTCTTTACTTCTCAACCTGTTAAATATAGTCTCTGATGTGGATTGATATTCTGTTGCGCTTTCCCTGCTCCTTCGAAACAGTAGCTCTACGTTGTTTCATCAATAGGGCATTGGGGTAATGGTTATTACGAAATTCAAATATCTGACGATGAGAATATTGTATATATTTTATCTTTAGCCAAACAATCTTTGAAAAAGAATAAAAAATAAGGTGCTAACCATCGTATTGAGATAACGCCTGGAGCTGCTCGATGAATTCAGAGTTTTGTGATTTTGCAAAGAGATATTGTTTCAATAAAACGAAATTGCTCCGAAATCCGGCGTATCTCATACGTTATCCGTTATACCTTATTAAAACATAGGATGTGTAAAATGAAAAAGGTCTATTTATTTATGCTGCCTCTTCTATTTTTTATTAGATGCGAATTATTTGATAATTCAGATGAACAGGAGAATTCTAATATTGACTATCCTACAATACTAACTCCATTATCAGAAACAGAACTCAGTGAATTGCAATTAGAATTGGATTCACTATTAGATACAAGATACAAAGCAACGTTAGATGAATATGGTTTAATTGGAATACCTGGATTGTTAAGTAGGGGTTCTTCATCAATTACGGATATGAATGATGCTATATCAATAGCAAAAGTAGCATATACAAGATTTTCGAAATTTACGAATGTTACCGATACATCATTACTTGTTGTAAAAAGAGCTACGAATCAAACTGGCTCAATATATCACAATGATTGGATTGTATATTTTGAGAATCAGAAATATGATGATATCGAGGTATTAAATACTGGTATTTTTGTGTTAATAACAGATAATACGACTCAACTATCGGGACATCACTATAAAGATATATTTATTCCAACTAAAGATAGAATAAGCCTTAAAAATGCTGAAGATACTGTATTAGATATGGAATTAATATATTTAGGTTTTGCTGATGCAGATACATTTATAGTAACTGAACAATCATTACATGTTGAAAATGCCTATGAAGAAGCATCAATTATAATATTACCTTATGAAAAAGACGATAAAATAGAAATGAGGGTATGTTGGAAGATTCCAATATTTATGGGGAGCATATATCCTGATTTCTATGTATTTGTAGATATATTAAGTGGTTACATAATCACATATTGGACACTATTCATTTGCTAGAGAAAAGATATATTAACGGTATAACCATTGGCTGGAGGCAACGGCTTGAGCTGTTCGATGAATTTGAAGTTTGGCGATTTTGTGGGAGATTTTCGGGAAACCAAAGCGAATCGCTCCGAACTCCGCCGTACCTCAGCCTTGAGCGTTATGCCATATAAAAATGAGAGATAAACTATTTTAAAAGTTTGGAGGTGTATTAATGGATAGTTCAATCAGTAAATATTCAAAAATACTTTTTAATCCTTTCACTGTTTTTTCCAGAAATCAAACACTGATTATTGGCTTGATAATCATATTTATTGCTGGATTTATTAATTCTTTTACGAATACTCATTTTGATGGAATATTTGATATTCACACCGGAAAATCTTCCGCATTTGTCGTATTCATAACTGAAGGATATATAAACCTTATATTGTTAACAGGATTACTATTTTTAATCGGTAAATTGTTTACAAAACAAGATGCGAATATAATAGACCTATTAAGTCAGCAAGCAATAGCACGTTGGCCATTATTATTATCAAGTATCATAACCATTTCCAAACCCTATCAACGATTTTCACGTATGAGATCGTTGCGGGAACTACATGATTTTGGGATTTTTAAGTTCAATTCATTTGATGATATTGTTGTTAGTTTGTCAATTATTGTTTTGCTAATTATTACTATATGGACTGTTGCATTAATGTATAAATCGTTCCATCAAACCTATAAAGTTGAACGTATAAAAAGCGTTTTACTCTTTACTTTGGGAATCCTTCTTGCTGAAATTTTATCAAAGTTATTTATACAGCAAATTATTTAATATCATCGAAATGAAAGGCATAACAATTGCGTGCACCTAACAGCCAGAGCTGTCCGATGAATTCAAGTTTTTCTACTTTTAAAAGATTTATGAAAGGAAAAGGGCAACTCATTTTTATCCGGCTGTAGGTGACGCTTGCCCGTTAGGCAGTAAGAAAATAACAGGAAGTAAATTGAATGAAGTGTTTTAAAATATTAATACACATATTGATACTTCTATTTATTAATTGTTCGAAAAATATTAATTCGGTTGATGAATTATATTCAGATGAAATA
>JAHJGX010000177.1 GCA_018824205.1 bacterium | reverse complement strand
TATAACTGGTGATCAGTCTGACTTGTGGGGAACAGGTATTTCGGCAACACCTGCCCTTGCAGTCAATAATTCACTTAACGGAACTCAAACCCATAAGACCGTCACTGGTAGCGTTTCCATCAATGCCGGAACTGATACAGGAGCACCGACGACTGATCAGCGGGGTGCTGAAAGAAATGGTACAACTGATATTGGCGCTTATGAATGGTGGGACGATGATGCATCTCTCCCCGTGGAACTTTCCTCCTTCACCGCAGAGAACCAAAGCGGTGGAGTATTGCTGAAGTGGTCAACCGAGAGTGAGATCGAGAACCTGGGTTTTATTCTTGAAAGGAGAGATTCGAAATTTGAAATTGGAAATTGGGAGGAAATTGCCGGTTATATTACCGATTCACGATTGCAGGGTCAGGGCAGCGTAACTCACAGAACAGAATATAGTTATACAGACAATGCTGTTACTCCGGGCGTAACTTATGAATATCGCCTCGGTGATGTGGATTACAATGGAAAGGTCACCTGGCATAAGAAGCTTGAGGTCAAGGTTGAGTCTGAGAGTACGAAGATTCCGTCGGAATTTGGTTTGCACAAGGCCTATCCGAATCCCTTCAATCCGGCGGTAACCCTGAGCTATGGGCTGAAAGAAGCTGGTCAGATAACACTTCAGATTTACAATCTGCGCGGGCAGTTGGTCGAGACGCTTATCAGCGCTTATCAACTTACCGGCACTTATGACGTTACCTGGCAGCCGGAGAACGTCAGCGCCGGAGTGTATATTATCAGACTGCAATCAGGAAGCAAGACCAATCTGCGGAAGCTTGTGTTTGTTAAATAGAAAGGCCACGAAGACCCAAAGACATGCAGAATAATTATAGTATCGTTTTTCATTCTCGGTTCGGGGATCCCTGCCTGCTTGTCGGGCAGGTGCTCCGGGGCGGACTATCCGCATCGGTTGCAGATTGGAGAACAGTACGACACAGTTAGATAGAATAAATTTACATCTGGATAACGCGGCAGATTTTCAAACTTGTGATTTTGAAATATTAGGTGAGTAAAAAATTATTTGGTAAAATGACACATCAATACAATTATTGGAGCTTTTTATGAGGTACATACGTTGGGGAGATAAATGTCCCTTTTGCGGCAATACTTCTCGAAAACGGTTACATAAGAAAGGCTTTTATCCCATTGTCAAACGCTACGCCTGTAAATGGTGTTCTCTGGCATATTCATCAGTGTTGGGATGGTTTACAGTGGGGGTAAGGTAAGGAGGTGTTAAATGACAATTGATATGATGCGAGAAGCTTTGCTTTGGTGTTCTTGTTCCTCGTATATTTTGCTCTGATCGTTTAAAGATAAATTAATGACATATTTAGAGAAGGATAATTCAAATAAAATTATAAATGATTAAAGAGCTGGAAAACGGGTTCATAATTTTGTCTGTGGAGAAAACTATAAATTGGTGAAACGTGCAGGTTAAGCATATAGAGAGTAATAAAAAGAGGAAATAGATTAAAAATTCCACTTCTCAATTCGGACACTTTGGAGTAATTTCAAAAAGTGAAAAAATGCGGGCAAGCAAGATAAGAACAAGTTAATTAAGAGGAGTTTGTAGAAGTGCATCTCGAGTTGCCGGTTCCCGATGCTTCGGCCCGCAAAGCAATCATGGCTATTCATTTAGGTAAAAAACCGGTTTCCAGTGATTTTTCGACCGACCGGCTCGTTGCCGAAACCGAGGGGTTGGTGCAGACCTGGAATCGATCGTGCAGGGAGCTGCCTTGCGAGCAGTCAGTGAATTTGTGAATACAAAAGAAAAGGATTTGGGAAAATTTGTGATAATGAAAAAACATTTTCTTGCATCATTAAAAGAGATTATCGGCTAATGCGGAATCTCTGTATCTTTCCTGTTATTCACCCCGATATTGAACTGGACAGTTTTGCCACGCGTATCAAAAAAATATGTAATTTGCCATATTTTTATAATATTTACTCACCGGTATTGCAAAGATTCCAATTACTAAAAATTATTGGATATGTGTAAAATTTGTGGCTATATTTCAATGAAATTCATAGAAAAGGTCTAAAGATGAGAATGGCGAATACCTTGAAAAGGTGAAATTGATGTATCTATGCAATTCAGAAGTTTTTTTCTTACCTTTTCAAGGTGCGTTTTTAAGGTAAATTAGAAATGCTGTATATTAAGGATCACTATTATCATGTTTACAACAGAGGAGTCGCGGGGAATAATATTTTCTACGAACGTGAAGATTATCTCCACCTTCTTAAATTGGTAAAGAAATACCAAAAGCGTTATGCAATTAAGATTGTTGCATACAGCCTGATACCTAATCATTATCATTTTCTTATTAGACAGGATTCGGATGTACCCGTGTCACGATTTTTACAAACTCTTTTTAACTCTTACGTACAGGGTATAAATGCAAAAATGGGAAGGAAGGGTACTCTCTTCGAAGGAAGCGCAAAAAGTAGATTTATCAATAAAGAAGATTATCTCATATATGTGTGCATATATATTCATTTGAATCCTATCAAACATGGCATCGTAAATAATCTGCTTGACTGGGAATTTTCAAATTATTTTGAATTCATAGGAGTTCGTAATGGCTCGATTTTTGACAGGGAATTTATGATAAACAACTTTGGTGACTCAAAAACTTATAACAAATGGGTGGAAGATTCTCTTGCTAACAAAGATTATTATAATAATATCAAAAAATATATTCACAATTTGCGAATACCTTGAAAAGGTGAAATTGATGTACCTATGTCGCGAATACCTTGAAAAGGTGAAATTGATGTATCGATGTGGCGAATACCTTGAAAAGGTGAGATCAATGTATCTATGTAAGTCAGAAGTGTTCTTTTCACCTTTTCAAGGTGCAATTAATGCAAGGTGCGTAACTTGAAAAAAATGAAACGTGAGGTTCTGTGATGATAACAAAATTTGATATACAAAGAGAAAAAAACAAAATTCTGATAATGACGATCCTTTTAGCTAGCTGCTGTTTTTTAACCTATTATTTTCACGTGGTCTTAGGAAGCGGCAGGGTTTTTACGCACTTCTTTTACATTCCAATTATCCTGGCGTCGATCTGGTGGAAAAGAAAAGGCCTGGCTGTGGCGGTGTTTTTAGCGGTATGGCTGATTCTAAGCCACTTCTTTTTTCGAGTCGGCGGGGAGACAATCAATGATTTAATTCGTGCGCCCATGTTTATAGCTGTTTCCCTGGTAGCGGCTCTTTTAAGTGAGAAGATTGGGAAGGTGGAGGAGACATTTCGTAAGACCCGCGATTATTTGGATAAACTGATCACCTATGCAAGTGCCCCCATTATCGTATGGGACCCTGATTTCAGGATTACACGGTTCAACAAAGCCTTCGAGCAACTTACCGGCTATGCATCCGGCGAGGTTATCGGCAAAGAACTGCGCCTGCTCTTCCCTGAAATAAGCCGGAATGAGTCCCTGAGCAAGATCGAACAAACAACGGGCGGTGAATTTTGGGAATCGGTGGAAATACCAATTCTTCGAAAAGATGGGGACGCCCGGGTGGCGCTATGGAACTCAGCCAACATTTATGCTAAGGACGATAAGACTCTTTTAGCCACTATTGCGCAGGGTGTTGACATTACTGAACGCAAAAAAGCCAAAGAGGATCTTATTGCATCAAAAGCCTACACCGAATCCATCATTCAGAACTTCTTAGACACCCTCATCGTGGTTGACGCTGATGCAAAAATTCAGACTATAAACCCGGCGACCTGTCAGCTGTTAGGCTACACCGAAAAAGAGCTCATCGGGCAGTCCGTAAGTACAATTTTTGCAGAAGAAGAAGAAGAAGAAGAAGAAGAAATTTACCGTCTGTTCCAGTTTTTCCGCTATCCGGGAAAAAAAGAAGCGCCCCATTCACAGGATACCATCCGTAATCGGGAACTTACTTACAAAACCAAAGCCGGACAACTTATTCCGATGTCGTTTAACGCCAGTGTGCTGACCGATGATGCGGGCAATATCACAGGTGTAGTTGCGGGGGCAAAAGATATCACAGAAATAAAACGAGCCGAGGCCCAAAGGGCTGCCGCGCTGGAAGTGCAGCGTAAAATGGAAGAACACTATAGGAAAGTTATCGAAAATATTTTTACGTTTATACCGGAAGGTCTGTTAGTTTTTACCGATAAGCTGAATTTGATTAAACAGAATAAAGCATTTCAAGACATTGTCAAAGAATATGCCGGTAAATTAAACTATACGGAAAAAGAGTTGGCGGAAATAATTATCGAACAGGTAAAAAACAGAATAGCCGACAAGGATTATGCGGATATCAGAGTCTCCCCCAAAAAAGATCGGGAAACAAAAAATAAGCAAGATAATCTTCAGTAAGGTATTGGAAATGCCGTTGGAAAAGTATCTGACCTTTATTGAAAACACAATAAAACAGAGCTCCGCCCGCCGGGGCGGGATTGATAAAAAGGATTTGTTTTACGCTAAGATAAAGATAAATTTCCTGTATTCAGAAATGGCCGGGGATAAATCAGCATTGAATTATGAGTTTTCCGATGATCGTTTTGCTAATATCTATCCGATCTACCCGGGCCAACGCAGACAGGCAACGGGGAGTACTGATCCAGCCGGGCTAAGGCCGACAGAAAATAAAGTGGTATGTTCATTGAATTGGATCAATACCAGGAATAAATTTTCCCGGCATATCCTGGAAAGTCTGCTCGATTATCAAAGCAAATATTGGTTTTCCGGCAAAGAGGTCGATATAAAACCCCTGAGCTTCGAGAAATTCTTATCATTATATCCACTGCAATATCTTGATTCAAGCCGGCTTTCAAGATTAATTTCAAATTTATCGCTTATAAATCCTCAAAATCGGATTATCAATCTCAAAAGCCTGTTTAGATCAAAGAGAAAATATCACGCATATATTATTAAAGAGCTGGTATCGATGAATCAGGACGACAGTTCTTTGAAAGACAAAGACATACAATGCCTGCTGGCTCAAAAAGGGATCCGTTTGTCTGTCAGAACGGTATGTAACTGCAGAAAAATGCTTCATATTCCGAACTATAAGGAGAAATCCGCCTGTTATTATGGAAAGGAAACAATTTTCAGCGATTATATCCCGGTTGCTTCCCGGTTAAAAAAAAATTCAGTAAAATTCCGGCTGAAGCGGGAGTGTATGAATTGAGTATCTCTTCAAAGATTGATTATCTGAATTACAAGAGTAATGTTATCTATATAGGTTCGTCTAAAAATCTGCGCAAGCGAGTAGCTAACTACTCCGGTAATAAATTAAAAAATGTCCGGTTAAATAATTTTATAAATAATCATGATGTATTAGCGCGTTTTTATTTAACTGAAAATCACATCCTGGTAGAAAAAAATCTTCTTAAAGGCTTTAAAAATATTTATGGCGAGTTGCCAAAGGCTAATAGTCTGGGAGGCTAATCATGCAAAAGAATCCGGCTGAAATAAATGAGGAACTTTTTCTGCAATTTGATCTGGCAAGAATTTTTATTGCAGAAGAAGAAGAAGAAGAAGAAGAAGAAGAAGAAGAAGCCAGCACTGTCGTGTCGCTACGCGACATCACCGAGCGCCGGTCTGCCGAACAGGCCGGCAAGCGGCAGGAGCTGATTCAGCAGGTGTTGTATCAAATTTCCAGCGCCGTTCACGCGACTAAAAGCATCAGTGAACTTTCCGAAGTGATTCAGCGGGAACTTGGAAGCATTATAGACACGAAGAATTTCTTTATTGCCCTGTATAATAAAAAAGACGACACGCTCTCGCTCCCCTACTATAAAGATGAAACGGATCATTTTGAGACTTTTCCGGCCGGCAAGACATGTACGGCTTATGTTATCAGAAATGACCGGGCTCTACTTGCTGACCGTAAAAAAATTGGCGAGCTGGTTAAGGCGGGTGAAGTGGAGATTGTCGGCACGCTTTCAAAGGTCTGGCTGGGAGTTCCTTTAAAACTGGGCAAGGAAGTCATCGGTGCGGTTGTGATTCAGAGTTATACCGATGAAAATGCGTATGGTAAAAAGGATCTTGAGATTTTAAAATATATCGCGGAACAGCTTGGGTTATTTATCGAGCGCAAACGGGCGGAAGAAGATTTAAGAAAACGATTAGAGGAACTGGAAATATTTTATGACGCCACTATAGGACGGGAGGGGCGCATCATTGAACTGAAACAAGATGTGGATAAGTTGTTGGAACAGCTTGGTAAAAAGAAAAAATATGATGTGTAAAACTGATATTCTTGTTCCGTGACGAATACCTTGAAAAGGTGAGATCGATGTATCTATGCAACGAATACCTTGAAAAGGTGAAATCGAGGTATCGATTCAACACAGAAGTTTTTATTTCACCTTTTCAAGGTGCAATTAGGTCAGAAGTGTTTATTTTACCTTTACAAGGTGCAATTAGGTGAGATCGAAGTATTTGTGTAATTCAGAAGTTTTTTCTTCACCTTTTCAAGGTGCGATGAGTTACCTTTTCAAGGTGCATGTTTTTAAGGTGCGATTAGGCTTGGAAACATTAATCGTCGATTAAAAATCATCAATTAAAAAGCATGGTATTAAAATGAAAACCAGGACAAAATCAGAGACTGAAAAAGAATCAGTAAAACTACGTCGGCAAATTAACAAATTGGAGGCATCGGACAGTAAACTCTTGTGTCAACTATCGTTCAGGGCAAAGACATTACTGAAAATAAGTGGGGGGAGGTGAGTCATGAAGCATAAACATAAAAAGCTTCACCATAATTTTTATTTAGTCTGGATCGGCATCGGGATGGGAGCGCTATACTGGCTGTTAGAATCCCTGATCCATGTAGTTGTCTTTCATAAAGGCCCTTTCATCAAGCAATTGCTGTACCCAGATCCGCATGAAACCTGGATGCGCTTGTTAGTTATCGGCATCATCATTATATCTACAATTCTTGCCCAATTCATTGCCAAAAAGCTCACGCTGGCAGAGGCAACTAAACTTGCCCACGCAGAACTCGATCAGATATTTAACACCGCAGCCGACGGGATGCGTGTGATTGATAAAGACTTCAACGTGCTTCGAGTTAACGAGACATTTTTAACCCTATCAGGTATAAATAAGGATGAAACGGTGAGCAAGAAGTGCTATGATGTGTTTCATGGTCTTTTATGTAATGCCCAAGGCTGTCCGTTGACCCGGATTCTCAAAGGTGAGGAACGTATTGAATGTGAGGTAGAAAAAGAACGCATTGATGGCATAAAAGTTACTTGCATTGTGACGGCCACTCCCTTTTGTGGACCTGGTGGCAAACTGATTGGTATTGTTGAAGATTTCAAAGACATCACCGAGCGCAAGCGGGCGGAAGTGGAAATAAAGAAAGCAAAGAATTTTTCGAATAATATAGTTGCTACCGTCCCGGATTCTTTACTGGTCGTGGATAAGGATTTAAAGATAAAAAGCGCCAACCGCACTTTTTATGAAACATTTCAAACTGAGCCGGAGAAAGTAATAAACACGAGCATAGCTGATTTTTTGGGTGATGAGGACGGAAGACTCAGCGCTGCACTGACCAGGCTATTTGGAACTGACGATATGCTGGAGAACTTCGAGCTGCCCTATCAGTTAGAGAAGTTGGGTTCACTCCATGAAACACAAAGACTTATTTCACGGGGCGAGCGGATATTCAATATTACGGCGCGTAGAATAATTATTGCAGAAGAAGAAGAAGAAGAAGAAGAAGAAGAACTGATTGTGCTGCAGGATATCACCGAACGGAAACGGGCGGAGGAAACTCTGAGAATAAGTGAGGAAAAATATCGTGGCTTAGTAGAAAATATTAATATGGGCATTTGCAGAGTAACCCCTGGGGAGAAGGGAAGGCACATCGAGATAAACCCGGCAATGTCAAGGATCTTTGGATATTCCAGAGAGGAACTTCTGAGGATGAACATCTCCGATATGTATCAAGACCCAAGCGATAGGAAAATGTCCAGCGACAAAGTGTGCGCTCAGGGTTTTTTAAAAAACGAATATCTAAAGTTGCGACGGAAGGATGGCTCTCCAATTATAGTTTCTGATACCTCTACCGCTGTGCGTGACGAAAAAGGAAATATAATATACTTTGATGCAATCCTGGAAGACATTACCGAGCGCAAGCGGCAGGAGCTGATTCAACAGGTATTGTATCAAATTTCCAGCGCCGTTCACGCTACAAAGAGCATCAGTGAACTTTCCGGAGTGATTCAGCGGGAACTTGGAACCATTATAGACACGAAGAATTTCTTTATTGCCCTATATAATAAAAAAGATGACACGCTCTCGCTCCCCTACTATAAAGACGAAACGGATCATTTTGAGTCTTTTCCGGCCGGCAAGACCTGTACGGCTTATGTTATCAGGAATGACCAACCTCTGCTTGCTAACCGTAAAAAAATCGATAAGCTGGTCAAGGCGGGTGAAGTGGAGATTATTGGCACGCTGTCAAAGGTCTGGCTGGGAGTTCCTTTAAAACTGGGCAAGGAAGTCATCGGTGCGGTTGTGATTCAGAGTTATACCGATGAAAATGCGTATGGTGAAAAGGACCTTGAGATTTTAAAATATATAGCGGAACAGCTTGGATTATTTATCGAGCGCAAACGGGCGGAAGAAGATTTAAGAAAACGATTAGAGGAACTGGAAATATTTTATGACGCCACCATAGGACGGGAAGGACGCATCATCGAGCTGAAACAGCAGGTGAACGAGCTGCTGGCGCAGATTGGTAAAGAGAAGAAATACGATGTATAGTAATGACTCCCGCGTTCCCAGGCTGGGGCTTTGGAACAAGGATAACGCCCCTTCCCTGACGCTCGTTCCCAAGCCCCAGCTTGGGAACAAGAAAAGGGAGATTTAGGAACAATAGCAATGGAAAAGTATACTTATGAGAAGTAGATATAAATTCGGCGATAGTTCCAATCAGCTATATTTCGTTACCCTAACAGTTGTAGCAAAAATACCGGTATTCACGAATTCAAGATATATGAACGTATTAATTGATAACTTAAAATTTTATCGAAAAGAAGAGGGATTAAAAATATTTTACTACGTAATCATGGATAATCATATGCACATGATTATCTCGCATGAGGATAATGTGGGTGGGGTTTTGAAAAATTATAAGAGTTATACAGCAAAGAAAATGCTGAATTATTTGAAGAAAGATAAAAGGGAGTGGATTATTTATTTGATGGAGCATTACAAGAAACAATATCCCGAGGGATGTCTTTGACATAAGACTGAGTCGAGGTATCAATTTTGGCAGGAGGGTAGTTACCCGAAATTAGTTCAAAGTTTAGAGATGTTAAGACAGAAGGTTGAGTATATTTATTTTAATCCGGTGAAGAGAGGGCTTGTGTCAGAGCCGGAGGATTGGCTATATTCCAGTGCACGGAATTTTAGTGATAGGGAGAATATTTTTAAGGTAGATGAGATGGAGTTGCAAGTTTGAGGTGTGTTTGATGTTGAATACCTTGAAAAGGTGAAAATGATGTATCGAATCAGCACAGAAGTGTTTATTTCACCTTTTCAAGGTGCAATTAGGTGAGATCAATGTATTTGTGTAAGTCAGAAGTGTTCTTTTCTTCACCTTTTCAAGGTGCATGTTTTCAAGGTGCGATTAGGCTTGGGAACATTAATCGTCGATAAGTAATCATCAATCATAAAGCATGGTATTAAAATGAAAATCAAGACAAAATCAGAGATTGAAAAAGAATTGCTGGAATTACGCCAGCGAATCACCGAATCGGAGGCGTCGGACGCAGAGCGCTACCGCCGCCTTGTCGAGTTCTCTCCCGATGGCATTGTTGTTCATTGCGAGGGAAAAATTGTTTATGCGAATAATGCCGCATTAAAATTTGCAGGAGCAACAGAACCCGAACAACTTATCGGAAAGACGGTATTGAGTTTCGTTCACCCGGATTACCGGGATTCCGTAAAGAAGCGCATTAGGCAGGTGATGGAAGGAAAAGAGGCGCCGCTGTTTGAAGAGAAGTTCATTTCTCTTGACGGCGCCGAAAAGGATGTGGAAGTAGCCGCAATTTCCTTTACCTGGGAGAATAAGCCGGCTGTGCAGGTCGTTTTCCGGGACATCAGCGAGTGGAAGCATACGCAGGAAATGTTACAAAAGAGTGAAAGGAAGTATCGTTTAATAAGCGAACGTACCAGTGATTCGATTGCTATAACTACATTCGGTTTTAAACCAACTTATCTATATGTCAGTCCCTCAGTCAAGACACTTCTGGGATATGAGCCGGAAGAGCTTATCGGCGAATCTGTCTTTAAATTTGTTCATCCCGACGATAAGAAGAAAATGCTCCCTTTATTGAAAAGATATTTCAGTCAAAAGGCTAAAATATTCTTAACCGGGAGAGATTCGGAAGTTTCTGAAACCATTGAATATCGCGCTATAGCTAAATCGGGAAACTGGCATTACTTCCAAAGCACCGTGAACTTTATCGGAAATGATTTACTTTTTATCTCAAGGGATATTACCGATAAAAAGCAGATCGAGGAGGCTCTCCGGAATTCTGAAAAGATGTATCGCACAATGATCGAGAATTCCAATGACATGATCTGGATGTTGGATAAAAAAGGGAATTTTGATTACTCTAACAAAAGGGCGGAAGAATTAACCGGTTACAATCTGAAAGACTGGTTAGGTAAGGGTTTTGCACCCATGATACCGGCTGATGATCTGCCCCGGATCCAAAAGATATTTACGGAGACTGTAAAAGGTAAGTCACAACATTATGATGTAGATGTGATCAAATCCAATGGATCGATAATAACTCTTTCGGTCAACGCGACGCCTCTATTTCAATCCGGTGAAATTATCGGGGCGGTGAATTTCGGTCGGGATATCACTGATCGCCAACAATATATCCAAAAGATCGAACAGGCTTCAACGGAATGGCGCGAAACGTTTGATTCAATAAGTGATATTGTTATATTGACGTCTCAGGAATATGAGATATTGAGGATCAATAGAGCGGGATGCGAGCTCACCGGGAAAAATCCCGAGGCGCTTATCGGGAAAAAATGTTATGAAGTTATTCATGGTTTGGACCGGCCAATAGATGGATGTCCCTGCCGCAAAGCGTCCCAAACAAAGAAATGGGAGAATAGCGAATTCTCACAAGATGGCAGGTTTTATATTACGACAGCAGCGCCGGTTTCAGGTAAAAATAATAAAATTAGCGCTTTTGCCCACACCGTGCATGACATCACCAAGCGCAAGCAGGCCGAAGAGGCGCTCCGCCGGACAGAAGACATCTACCGTCGGGCAATTGCTTCGGCAGATGCGGTCCCGTATCAGTTTCAGTATGTCAGCAATTCTTATGAGTATATTGGAGAAGGCATTGTGCAATTGACCGGCTACACCGCGGAAGAAATGAATCCAACACTCTGGCGAAAGATAATCAAACAGAGCATTCTCTATGGCGATGCAAAAGAGCTGGAATGGGATGAAGCGGTTCGTCAGACCCGCGCTGGTAAGTTTGAACGGTGGCGGAGTGATAACCTAATCGCCACACGCGATGGACAGGAGCGGTGGATTGCTGATGCCTCGGTGGAAATTCGAAATGCAGAAGGCGTCTCGATTGGTTCAGTGGGAATTTTAATTGACATCACCGAGCGCAAGTTGGCAGAGAACGAACTGAAACTAAAGACCGATCAAATTATTTCCAGCCAAAAAGAGATTGAAAGTCTTTATGCTAAATCGGAAAATGCCCGAAAATCCTTGCTGAGCATTCTTCAGGATGTTACCGGGAAAGAGCAAGCCTTGCGAAAATCTGAAGGGAGATTTCGAGATGTCGCAAGCAATACCGGGGACTGGATTTGGGAGCTTGATAAAGAAGGGCGCTATACCTACAACAGTCCGGTTGTCCAGAAGGTTATAGGTTATGAAGATAAGGAGGTGTTGGGGAAGTATTTCTATGATTTCTTCCATCCTGACGAGCGTGATGAATTAAAAAAAGCCGCTTTTGAAGTATTTAAACAGAAAGAAGTCTTCAAGGATTTCATCAATCGCAATGTGCATAAGGACGGACACGTTGTTATTCTGGAAACAAGCGGCGTTCCACTCTTAGATGATAGCGGAAATCTTTTGGGATACCGGGGAGTTGACCGGGATGTCACCGAGCGCAAGCAGGCTGAAGAGGAGTTGCAAAAACGGCTGCGAGAACTGGAAATCTATTATAAGGCTACCATGGGACGGGAAGGTCGCATCATTGAACTGAAACAGCAGGTGAATGAGCTGCTGGCGCAACTTGGTAAAGCGAAAAAATATGATGTGTGAAAATGATATCCTTGTTCCGTGACGAATACCTTAACGAATACCTTGAAAAGGTGAAAATGATGTCTCGGTGTAACGAATACCTTGAAAAGGTGAAAATGATGTATCGGTGTAACGAATACCTTGAAAAGGTGAAATTGAGGTATCGATTCAACACAGAAGTTTTTATTTCACCTTTTCAAGGTGCAATGAGGCAAGGTGCAATGAGGCAAGGTGCAATGGGGGCTTGTGTCGTAGACATCTCTGCGAGGGGAACGAGCGTCTGCTGGTGCAACTTGGTAAAGCGAAAAAATACGATGTATGAGGAGTGGCTCCTGGTACAAACTTTGAAGGGAATTTTTAACTGCATTTAATTGGAGGTATTCAATGAAAAACCAGCCGAATTATTCATTAACACTTATCTTTGAAGAAGTCAAACTTCCACCCTTTCAGGACATTCTTATTCTTGGGTCGAAGTGTCCGCAAGGTAAGGTAGGGATTTCAAAATGTATGCACTTTTTAGCGCCTGATGATTTTGAGCTTTTTGAAATTGAAAAATCCCATGTGGAAGCGGTGCTGATAAGTAAAAATATTCTTCAGCGAATGTCGGGTCAGAAGGTCATAAAGGTATTGGAAGAAAAAGTGTTTCCTTATATAACAAGCGGCGAAATTATAAAGGTAGATCTCAAAGTGCGAATTACCTATGAAAACATTGAAATTAAACCGGATTAAAGTATGACTGTAAAAAATTTGTTGCGCAGAGAATACGAAGTAATCGCCCCCGACGTGGCCGTAGCTTCAATCGAAGACAGGTTGGTGAGGGATTCTTTTCTTGCAGTGATGGATGAAGGGAAGTTTATTGGTCTGCTGACTCCTTCCGATATTATCCAACATCCCCATAAATTGGTAATCGATTGTCTTACAGATAAGCCTTGTGTCGATTGTGAATCCAAAATTGAATTTGTCCTGGAATTGATGCAGAATAGTCACAACCTTGCTTTGCCCGTCTGCAAGAAAAATAAATTTATCGGGATAATCGTGCATGAGGATATCAGTGACAATTTTTCGGAATATCGCAAGGAACTCGAAGAGAAAGTTGCCGAACGTACTGCTGAACTGACCAAAACTATTGAACATCTGAAGTGGGTAACTGAAGACCTTCGGGAGACCCATGACTACCTGGAGAATCTGATCAACTATGCCAACGCCCCCATCATTGTCTGGAATCCGGACTTCAGGATTAAACGCTTCAATCACGCTTTTGAGCACCTGACGGGGTATAAATCCGACGATGTCGTGGGTAAAGCATTGAGTATCCTTTTCCCGGACGCCGGCCGTAAGGTATCCCTGGACAAAATCAAAGCCACGTCAAATGGTGAATACTGGGAGTCGGTGGAAATTTCGATTCTTTGCAAGGACGGAGATATACGGTTGGCGCTCTGGAACTCGGCGAATATTTATGCGGAGGACGGTAAGACGCTTGTGTCTACTATCGCTCAGGGCAC
>JAHJGX010000176.1 GCA_018824205.1 bacterium | reverse complement strand
TTAATCATTCCAATCCGTCCGCACTTTGATTCATCTGATTCCCCGACTAACTATGATTGAACCCTTTCCGCATTAATCATAGTCCTCATTTAATCATTATAATCATAGTTCAGACAATCATTCCAATCATAGTTCAAGACTTCCCCTCCACCACCGCTTTCTCCTCATCCGTCAGTCCGTACAACTGATACACCAAACGGTCTATCTCCCGCTCCAGCACGGTTGTATCCGCCTGCGGATCGACGCGCTTTGCCGTCAGGATTTGCGTGACAAGTTTTTCTATTTTATTTTGTTGTTCAACTGTGGCAGATGGAATTGGCGTGTCTTTCAAAAATTCGGCTTTTATCGCAACATTCAAAAACTTGGTTTTGTAGAGATAGTTGATTACAGATGAATTGAGAATCCCCAATAAAAACTCTATTGGCATAAGATTCGTTTTTGGCAAAATGAAATTTACACCCTGAGTTCCATAAACGCCGATTGTATCCAATGTTGCAACAACGCGTGTTTTTAAACGGGGATTCCGTGTGCCTTGAACAAGAATCTTGGGTGTAAAGTCTAAATTTATCTTTTCACGAGGGCGGTGCAATGAATACCATTGAGTGGATTTTTCATCTATACTCTTGGCTGCAAGAATTTCTTTCTTGAATTTCGACAAATAAGAGTAGGCGTTGGGATATTTTTCCAGTTTGATGTCGCCATCAATATACAGGATTTGTCGCTCAACATTTCTAAACATCCATTTTTCGAAGTCCCTTCCCAAAAGTACTGGACGAAGTAAATTGCTTTCAATCCTTGCTTCTCTCGCTTGTTCTTGCGTTAAAACATAAACATCATTGTTTCCTGTGACGATTCCCTGAAATACTTCAAAATTAATTCGTACAGGCTTAAAGGCTGAATTGAAAATTTTATCTGCAATGCCATCGATTGATGAGCCAGCAGAAAAACTGAGAATACCGTTGTACTTATCAAAATAGTTTACGGGAACTTCTGAGGCAGTATGATTTTCAAAATCCAACGCGTTTACAAGTAGTATTGAGTTTACGCTTGGTTTGTGCAAGAACAAGACACAAACATCGTTATTTGCGGCTTCAAAGATTTTATCTCCCAAATAGAAAACTTCTTTTAGCCATCTATTATTCAAAATTAATTCCCGTAATTTTTTGAAGGATAAATTATTTAATACTTGAGATGGAACGATAAGTGCTACAGTTCCTTGGTGTGAAAGAATTTGAAGTCCGTGTTCAAAGAATAATCCAAAGACATCGTATCGTTTGTAAAAAGTTTTATAAGCCTTGGCATAAATATTTTTGACTTCACGTGTTACAAGTTCGACATTGATATACGGTGGATTTCCAATTACTATATCAAATCCACCTGTTATGCCAAACATCCACCCCGGATCGAAGAACGGAGAGGATGTATTCTGATTATACGGATTCCAATCGGCAAGTTGTTTGGCGGATTTATCGAACCATCCGTCGGCAATCAGCAGGGTTGCGATCTGGCTCCTGAGTTCTTCATCATGCCTCCTCAATCGGATTTTTTCTTTGCGGCTGCGTGCACTGAAGTGATTCTTACGCACTTCCTTTAATTCATTTTCAAGCCGGTCTATTTCATGGTTTCGCAGCGCTATTTGCGCCGGTTTATCCAACCCGATGAGCGTATTCGCTGCGACAAATTTTGTTTCCAGGTTCGGCAGGGCGCGGATATTCAGATTGGGTTTGGATGGATCAACTTTTTGATCAATCACCAGGGAGATGAAGAAGCGCAGTTTGGCGATCTGGATCGCAATCGGCTGAATATCCACGCCGTAGATGCAGTTTTCTATCAGATAAAGTTTACGTCCATAGTCCAGTTCGTTATTCAGAAAGGCGTCTTCGATCGATCCTATATTTCTTTCCAAATCCCGGATCAGATTTTCCCGGATTTGTGTATCTTCGATGTGTTCCGCTTCGCGCATGGCATTTTTCACACGCTCGATCTGGCGGTTCATCCATTTTTCATTTTGGGGATCCAATTTGTGGAGCAGATAGACCAGCTTATGTAAAATACCCATCGGAAAAGCGCCGGAACCACATGCCGGATCGAGGATTTTACAATTGTCGATGGCATTGATGATAACGTCGACTTCCCGACTGTCAAAGGGATGCGCTTTTTCGGTATAAGACAGGGATTCCCTAAGTAGTTCATTCAGCGTTTCCATCGCCTGGAGTTCGGGTATTTTCTCCTTCATCTGCGTTTCGAGAAAGGCGATGATGGATTCATCCACCATATAATTCACAATCTCGCGCGGAGTGTAGAAGGAACCGGTCGCTTTGCGGGCGGTCGTATGGGTTTCGGGATTATAACTCGCCAGGAGGTTTTCGAATACTTTCCCCAGGAGTTCCGGGTCTAAGGCGATTTCTTCCTCGATCGGCGTATTCTCTTCGATGGTAAATTTGTAGCGTTTGAAAATGTTAATGATTCCGCGGAATTCTTCGGATTGACGCTTCTTATTTTCATAAACGCTGCTCAGATCGACTTTTTTAAGATCGGAGAAAAAGAGTTCATCGGGCACGGATAATCTTTCTTCGTTTTGTTCGCGGTCGGAGAAGCAATCTATTCGCTTTTCGTCCCTGGTTTCTTCAATTCGATAATCGAGGTTTTCAAAGAGTCCGCCATTTAAAAAGGGAATATTCTCAAAAAGGCTCAGGGCTTGGTCGGGATTCCTAAAAAACCGTCTGTATCGATATGCCGGTACAAGATATTGCTGACTGGTAAATCCCGTTCTTTCTACAAACTTTCGACTGCCGGGCTTATCCTTATTCATCTCAAGATTCAGCGTGGCGAAAAACAAATTCTGGAGAATCGCCTTGTAATAGGTGCTTCCGGTCTTGTCGGAATAATTCAAAATATCCTTCAGAAAATCTTCGTCGAACAATTCTTCCGGTACTAAGCCCTTTTCCTTGACAAACCAGACAAAGATCAGGCGCGTAATCAGACGAATCAGGTTGATCGAATTTCGTTTGTCCGCATCTTTTTCGACGTCGTCCGGGAATAAAACATTCTGTTTGGCATAGAAATACCATGCGGAAAGTTCGCGGTAAAATTTCTTGTTCAGTTCTTTGGTATCGAGCGTTTTCTGCCAGGCGGCATGCAGTTCCCTGAAGTTCGTGAATTTAAAATTATGTCTTAATTCTTCGAAAGAGAGATCGAACAGGATTTCAATATGTGCCCGATGCGGACTAGCAATGGAAATATCTTTAATCAGGGTGACTTTTTCCAGAACATCCCGGAATTCATCCTTTTTATTCTGCCTGCGATCGATGATAGCAAAAGTGAGATAATCGCCATATTTGAAGAGAATGAAAACTGGCATTGGGAATAATTTATTCACTTCCCGGGTAATCTGCGCCAACGCACCACGCGGGTAGGTTTTCGGTTCCAGTTCTATCGCATAAAAGAGATAAGATTGAATCCGGTCTATATTGAAATTAGCCTCGAACAACAATTCTTGTTTGGAAATATCGTCACCAGTCACCTGAAATAGTAAGTCTGCATTTAACCATGATTTAATCAGGGTCTTTTCCTGGTTCAAATGGTGATCACAGAGATACTTTTTATCTAATTTTGCTTTATAATCGCTGGCATACCCCAAAGTAGTAAAAAGTTCTTCGGCATGAGTCAGAAATTCGCCGTCCTTGAATTGTTTGATATTAGACTGAATATTTTGTTTAAAGATTTCTTCGGGTTTCAATTCTATCTCCTGTTTTTAATGCGACGATCATTATTTGATCACCAGCCATGTAATCAATTCAAATTCCGTCTCTTCATCGACAAATTCGTCTTTGGGCGGCAGGATAGCGCTTCGGGAATTGAAAAGTTGATCGGTCGCGCGGCGCGCAAATGTCTGCGCGATGGATTTTACCGCCATCTTCAGCAAATCCGAGTATTTGATCAAATCATTTCCGCCTTGCGTTTCGGAATCGAATTGTCTGCATAATTCCTCGAACGCTTTGGTTTTTCCATTGCAAAGCATTCTGAAGATTTCCAGGATTTGTTTCGGATGCGTGAATGTATATCGGATGACTTTATCATCCCGGACATAGACGAGAAAGTAAGGCTGAAGCGGGTTGACTTTTTGATTCTCGACGGCGTTTTTCTTTTGCATCAGGCAGAAGATTACGCCCGGCTGAATGATATCGGCAACGTTCTGCTCAAACAGATTCACCCTTTCAAGGACATGCGGAATGACTGCATACAGTCCCAGCGGCGCGTCTTCCAGCAATTTCCGGTTCGCTTCGATGTAGTTCGCCAGTTCAATCCGAAAATCATCCAGCGTAAATTCACTGAGGTTGACCGATTCATCAAAATCCTCGAGATCGAGAATTTCGTCTTTCAGTCTCATGAGTTGTTTATCGCGGTATTTGAGTTCGTCTTTGATCAAGTCTTTGATCTCATTGGTGCTCAGAATATTATCTTCCGCGGTTGCTGTAATATCGACCAATGCCATCCGCGCTTCGACGCGATGCTTCAGATTGATATATTTCTCAAGGTCTTTCGTCGGCCAGAAATTGACCAAAGAGATTTCAGGATTAAGCGACCCGATCCGGTCGATTCTTCCGAATCTTTGAATTATCCGCACCGGATTCCAATGAATATCGTAATTGATCAGATAATCGCAGTCCTGCAGGTTCTGCCCTTCGGAAATACAATCGGTAGCAATGAGAATGTCGATTTCGTCATCCTGGGGCATGCCTTTCATCTGATTCCGCTTTTTGGAGATCGGAGAGAAGTTCGCCAAAATCCAGGCATAATCGGTTCTTCCCGTAAATCCTCTCGGAGAGAACGTCGTTGTACATCCCCCGGAACCGCCGGTCACCAGGGCAATGTGCGCCTTAAGTTCATTTTCCGCCCAATCCTTGATTTCGTTGTAAAGGTATTTGGCGGTATCGGCGAATGCAGTAAATACCAGGACTTTTCGGTTCTCTTTGCCCTGACTGTTTTTTGTTGGATAAGTGACTTTCTTCGCAATCAGAGTTTTGAGTTCTTTTAATTTGGCGTCTTTGTCCGGTGTCACGACGATGGCAGAGTTATAGAGAACGCTCAGCTGATCCTTGTCTTTTTTCAGGTCTGTCAACCATCTGTCCAGGTCCAAATGCTCCAGTTTAAAAGTCACTTTCTTTCCGACTTCGAGAGCATCTTTTAACTCTTCATCTTCATCCGTTGGCACTTCCGATTCTGAATTATCAAATTCCGTTTGTGGATTTTTCAACTGCTGAAAATGGGTGATTTTCTTTTCGAGAGTTTCAATCTTATCAATCGTGCGTCCCATCGTAATCTCAAAGGATTCAATCGAACTTTCCAGCCGCTTCATGAAATTGATTTTCATCATCCCGATTAAAAAACTTTCACGATCGCGCTGGGTGAACTGGATAAAGCCGGATGTCCGGGCTTTTTGTTCATAGTGGGATACCCATTCCTTTAAAATATATTTCGACGGATTAAAAAGTGATAAGGCGTATTTCTCGATCTCATCGTTGACTTTATCATAGGAAAGGAATCGTCCGGATAAGTCAATTTCCGAAAAAATAGATACCGGTTTCGAACGTTTTGGAAATCCGCCGATCTGACTGATTTCATCCTGGTAATAGCGGTGAATATGTTTGCGGGAACGGGCAATCGTTAGTTCATCAAGTAACCTGAAAAAAGATGAGTCCAGCTCGTTCAGTAAATCTCTGGAATTCTTCTGTTCTTTGATACGTTTCGCCGCCCATTCGGTGAACTTCATTTGGGCGATCCTCAGCGTTTCTTTGACACTGTGAATAGCCATTGACTCCGGCGCGGCAAAAGCATCGTCTTTATCTTCAGTGATGAAGGAAATCTGATTGCGGAGATCGCTCAGTGTATTGTTTACCGGCGTCGCGGAAAGCATCAGCACTTTGGTGCGTACACCGGATTTTAGAATATCCTCCATCAATCTTTCGTAACGACTGTGACGAATGATATTCCCGTCTTCATCCCTTTTGCCTTTGATATTGTTTCTGAAGTTGTGTGACTCATCAATGACCACCAGATCGAAAACGCCCCACTGGATGTTTGACAAATCGATATCACCGGAGAATCCGCTGGTTCTGCTCAAATCGGTATGACAAAGAACCGAATAGCCAAACCGGTCTTTGAGGAAAGGATTAAGCGTACTGACGTTATGCGCCTGGTAAACGGTCCAGTTGTCTTTCAATTTCTTCGGGCAGAGAACCAGCACCCGTTCATTATGCAATTCAAAATATTTGATGATAGCCAGCGCTTCAAAGGTTTTACCGAGTCCTACGCTGTCGGCGATGATACATCCGCGATGTTTATTAATTTTGTTGATAGCGCCTTTAACAGCATCTTTCTGGAATCCAAAAAGCGTTTTCCAGATTTCGGTTTCAGTCAGCAGATGTTGTTCGGCAAGCAATCCGCCTTTGGTCTGGTCTTCGAGAAATTCCTTAAAGATATGATAGAGTGTTTTAAAATAGAGAAATTCAGGAGATTGATCGATATAGAGTTGTTCGAGATATTGCAGTACTTCTTTTTTGACATCCTCAACCAGGGTGTCGTCATTCCATATTTCAAAAAACCAATTTTTCAGATCCTTCCGGTCTCTGTCACTGTCAACAATCATGTTCAATTCAATATTGGAGGAAGAGGCAACGCCGAGCCCGCGTTGGGTGAAATTTGAACTCCCCATCAATCCCACTTCCACGCCATTGTTTTCAATATGGTACAGCTTACCATGCATCAGGTTGGTTTGTTTGATCGACCGTATATTTACTTTTCTTTGAATCCAATCAGCACACTCTTTGGCGACCCGGCTCTGATGCAGGCGGTTTGATAGTTCAATCCCATTATCCTCAATTTGAAATGACTTTTTATCCGTCTTATTCGGATCGAGAGCCTTGACGAACTTCGGTTCGCCAAAGAGAAAATTCATACTCTCTATCCCATCGAGAGAATTCTTCAGTGACTCGTAAGCATAAATTGTAAAATATGCTGAAACGATATTTACTTTTGAATTTTCTTTGAGGTTTTGCTCCAGAAAAATGGCTACGTTGCCCCTGTTCCGGTTATCTCGAATAGAAGAGTCTATCATAAAAGCCTCCAGCAGTCATTTTGTTACAAATATAAATAAATTTCTACAGTTCAGGATATTTTCGATGAGTGAGTTTAATAAATTATCTGTTAAATAGGAAGTTTTTGATATCAGATAAAACCACTCATTTTCAAAATTGGATAATTTTTGCTCCTTATACCAGTGTTCTTGTTTTAATCTTGATGATTCCTGCATGAGGAGAGAACTTTCCTGTTTTCGCGGCATTATTTCCCGTTTTCAAACAGGAACGATGCTGTTATGGATAGGAAACTTCTCAAATCAAACAGGAAACTTCCTGGTTAAGACAGCGATATTCCTGTGTTAAGCACGCCGTTGAACCGTGAAAAACAGGAGTGTTCCTGTTTCAAGCAGGAAGTTTGCCATTTCAGATTGCAAATTTCTTATTCGGGACAGGAAGCATCATGTTCCGGATAGGAAAATAAATTCCCCAAAAGGGGCTCATTTAGAGCAAGCAACAAAAAGCAAATACTAAATGAAATCAAAGCACCAAAACTCAATAACCAAATATCAAACAAATTCAAAATTCTAATAACTAATGACTCAAACCCTGAAAATCCCGGAGTGTCCCGTTTTGGATTTGGAAGTTTGGACATTGTCTCACCAGAGACTCCTGTTGGAGGGATTTGTTTGTGTTTTGGGACTTGATATTTGAGGTGTTCCCGAAAGTGTCCGAAATCGGAACGTCTCAGTCGTATCGATGTTGCTCCGTCGGAGCCGGCAGAAATTTTTCCAGACATGCTTATCATTCCTCTCCCAACAGGGAATCTTCGATCAATAAGCAATTTTCAAATTCTGTCTGTCAAATTGCGGCAAGTGAAAACCGGGCGGTTCAGACTTACCGCTTCTACCCCCTATGTAATGCGATAACATAAATTCAATCAATCAGAAAAGTCAAGCAATTTCGTTTAGTGTGGTATTGGAATGAATTTGCTTTATTTGAATGACATATTTCATATAGTTGCAGGGGCTGTCCTAAAAGTTTGAAAAGCAGGTCATCCTGAGTGAAATCGAAGGATCTCTTTAGAGTAAAAGGAAATGTTTCCCTGTCTTGCCGGCAGAAAGGGACTACGCTCAACATGACAGAAACGGTCGAAATTATTACATTTGGGACAACACCATCGAAGTTGCGCTTCTGGAATTCAATGTTCGGGAATCCCTTCTATTTTTTTCCTGATAAGTAGCTGACTTCCAGATAGGGTATCAAATCACCCTCTTTAACAACCATCTTACTGCTTTTCTTGCCGATTTTAATCGGCGCCGAAACCAGTTGATATTCCATACTTGGCCAGTAGGTTACTTCCACCCTGACAATATAACTACCGGCAGGGACTTTCATTCCGTCGTTATCTTTCAAATCCCAGACGTAAATATGCTGTCCCAGATTAATACTCGCTCCGGTCACTCCATCCACATCCATAAACCTGGATGATTTTGACCACTTCGGCAGATTGATCTGTTTTTCTTTGGCATAGCCGCTGAATCCGGAAACGTATATGGTTTTCACAAAGTCACCATTTTCTGTTTCAATCCAAACTACCGTCTGTGGTTCCAATTCATCCCGAAATCCCAGCAGAAAATCAATTGCTAAAACAGGCTTTTTATACTTTGCCGGGTCGAAATGCTGAACGGCGGGATACATTGTTTGAAAAGCCATCCTGGTGGCTTTAGTTTCGGAATAGTTTTTCACAACATCTATCCAGAGTGTGGTCGCCTTTTTCTGATAAGCATAGCCAAGCCAGAAAATTGCTTCAGCAATGATTTCATCGGGTGCGTCGCTCTGGCGAACGGTTTCCAGGTCCTTTATGGCATCATCGAGTTTGCCGACAAAAAATGGCATCATTATCCCAATGACCCCACGACGCAGCAATAATTCCATATTATCCGGCGCGATTTTTACGGCTTTCTCCGTCAAATTAACGATATCAAATGCAAGATTTGTGCGATAGTTGGTATCATCATAAATCTTCTCATCATAGCCCACATCGGCTAATTCACCAACCACCTGGATGAGTAACAAATATGCAGCAACATTTGTAGAATCTTTCTTAATACTCTGTCTTAAGATATTATCCGCTTCCTTATAATTTTCGATATCGATATAGGCTTGCCCAAGTCGAATATACAGGAGTGCATTCTCAGGATTTTCCTGAACAGCCTGTTTTAATTTCTCAACATCGGCAGAATTGAACATTTGCCTTTCGACCGATACTTTTTCCGGTTTTATTTTCATCAGGCCGGCTAGCTGCTTTTGTGCTCCTTCAGCCAGTGGTGACCCGGGGGCAAGTTCAACTACTTTCTGCCATGCAGCAATTGCTTTTTCTTTTTCGTCCTGCTTGAGATATGTCTCAGCCAGGAAATTATATGTAGGTGGAATCAATCCGGCAGTCCTTCTGTTGGGTGCTGCGGCATACATTTTCAGGAGATATTCAAAATCCTGAATACCGGTATCCGTCTTCCCTAAAAAGTATGGAACTTTTACATAAATGATTGCCCGATTAAAGCGGATTACCGGATTGTTCGGTTCAATTGCCACCGCTTTGTCCAGCATTTTAAAGGAAATATCAACAAACTTTCCAGCTTCCACGAAGTTCTTTGTCGCACCTGCCTGTGATCCCCGATAAAGTCCCAGATAGGAACATGCCAGTGCATTATCCGGATATAAATCAACGGCTTTATTCATCAACTCTGCTGCCTGATCAAGACTATCAGCCTTATATAACGAATCTGCTTTTTGGATATACTCCTCGACAGACTCAGCGTATGACAAGAAGCTGAAGCAAAAAAGAATTAAGATAACTGTAATTTGTAGTTTTTTCATGATCCCCTCCATAATGGTTAATTAGATAATCGTGTCAATATCTGATCAAAATTTTCGAAATCCTAAAATATGCTTTTTTTGAATGGTTTTTAGATAAAAGGTTGTCAAAGTATTAATGATAATTATTCAAGTGTGATTTTAATCAAATATGACAAAGAATGATTTTGTCAGTTGCAATTTTCCATGGCAAGTATATTACATTTTGTACGATTATTCAAATGAAGTTGTCGACCGTAAATTGAGATCGAAAATTAATCAATTAACGGCAGTTTATGTAATGCCGTATGGACCCGCCGCAGAACAGTTTCTTTTCCTAAGACTTCCAGTAACTCAAAGATTCCCGGACCAACACTAAAACCACTTACCGCCAGTCTGACAGGATGAATCAGGTTCCCGGCGGAAATCTCCAGCTCTTCAGCCAGTTCCCGCACAACCGTTTCGATGGTGGTACCGGTAAAATCCTCAAGGGCCTTCAGCTTGGCCAGGAAAGTTTCCATTCGCCGGTTTACTTCCCGGTCCTTCCAGTTCTTGCGAACCGCTTTTTCCTCGTAGGTTTCCGGATCCTTAAAGAAATAACTGCCCAGTTCGCCGAACTGCTGATAGGTTCTGAAGCGGTTTCGCATCAAATCAATAAATTTCAGGATATATTGCCGCATGGTACTGTCCGGTTCCGCATCGACCAGGTCATTCTCCACAAGAATCGGAAGAATATGCCGGTAAATTTCCTCAGGATCGGTTTTCTTGATATGTTCATTGCTGACCCAGTCAAATTTTTTCAAATCGAAAATGGCGGATTTCCTGGCAATATCATCAAGATTAAATCGCTTGATCAAATCATCGGGATTCAAAATCTCGTTGCCATCCTTCGGAACCCAGCCCAGGATAGCCAGGTAATTAAAGACCGCTTCCGTCGGGTATCCCTGATCCCTGTATTCATCGACGCCGGTCGCTCCATGCCGCTTACTCAATCGCTTCCCGTCGGTTCCATTCAATAACGGTAAATGCGCAAACTCCGGTATCGCTGCACCCAATGCCTTATAAAGTAAAATCTGCTTGGGAGTATTGGAGATATGATCTTCCCCCCGGATAACATGGCTGATCCGCATAAAAATATCGTCCACGACAACCGCCAGTTGATAGGTCGGGAACCCGTTGGACCGTTGAATCACAAAATCATCGATTTCCCTGTGGTTCACTTTTATGGTCCCATAAACCCGGTCGATCCACTCTGTTGTTCCGGTTTCGATTTTGAAACGGACTGCTGCCGATTTTTCCGCTTTAAGATTGGCGTCTATTTCCGTTTTAGAGAGCGATCGGCATTTTCCGTCGTAACTATAGTCACCGGAGGCTTTACGTCGCTCCTCGAGTTCCTCAGGTGTGCAGAAACAGTAATAGGCACTGCCGTCATCCACCATTTTCTGAACGGATTCCTGATAGGCATCCATCCGTTTGGATTGAAAAACCGGTTCATCATCCCAATCCAGTCCCAGCCATCGCAGCGACTTATAAATCTGTTCCACATATTCGGATTTTGAGCGCTGGGCGTCCGTATCTTCAATTCGCAGCAGAAATTTACCACCCTCTGCGCGGGCAAAGAGCCAGTTGTAAATCGCTGAACGGGCACCGCCGAGATGCAAGACACCTGTCGGACTCGGTGCGAAACGTACACGTATATTACCCATCGGATTCCTCGTTTCGGATCATCTGTTCATTGGCCGGTTTTATCTGCAGAACGACTCCACCTACGTAACTGACGAAAATATTATAGAAAATGATTGTCAGCATAATAAAAAACAGGATTATCAGGGTCAGAAAGAATCCGTTAAAAATCGACGACAATAAAATCGTACCCAGATTAAAACTGACCGGTTCCATATTTTCGAACAGGGGCATGCTGCTGAGGGAATCTCCCATTGTTGAAAACAGTGACATGGCGATCAACGACAGCAGAAATATAAAAATGCACGACACAGTCAGAACCACGATGAAGGAAATTTTAAACACTGACGAAGGGCTTATACTTCTTATCTCATATTCCATTTTTCACTTCCCAATTTTATCGGTGCTAAATTGATGATTATTAATCTCTAAATCAACCCATTTCATGAAAAATACAGATCGATTTCAGATATTCATTTCAAGAAAAATTTATGAATTTATTGTTACACAGTTATATACATAAAACGGCAGAACTTTACAGAGAAATCTTTAATCCAATCGGACAGTGGTCGGATCCTTCAACTTCGGGAAGAATGAACCCGTCTTTTACGTTTTTTCGGAATCGCTCATTGACGTAAAAATAATCGATTCTCCAGCCGATGTTCCGTTCCCTTGCCCGGGTGCGCATGGACCACCAGGTGTAGTGCTCCGGTTCCGGGTAAAACATTCGGAATGTGTCAACCCAACCGTGACTTAGGAACTTGTCAATCCACTCCCGTTCCATAGGCAGAAATCCCGATGTCGTCTCATTCTCTTTCGGATGAGCCAGATCGATTTCTTTATGGGCGGTATTGACATCACCGCAGACAATGACATTGCGCCCCTCTTTATCCAAAGCATCAACAACACTCAGGAAAGCATTATAGAAATCCATTTTATACTTGAGCCGCTCTTCATTTTTCTGACCGTTGGGAAAGTAGATATTGAACAGCACAAATTCACCAAAATCAGCTACAATTGTCCGCCCTTCGTGATCAAACCTGCTGATACCCAACCCGGTGCTGATCTGAACTGGTTTGCGTTTGGAATAGACCGCAACGCCGCTGTAGCCTTTTTTTTCCGCCGATGAAAAGACCGAATGATAACCCTGGATATTCAGGAGATCATGCGGCAAAACGTCCATTTGGGCTTTGGTTTCCTGGACACAGAAAATATCCGGATTCTGTTTTTGGAACCATTCCATGAATCCTTTTCTGTGTGCCGACCGGATTCCGTTGACATTCCATGAGATTAATTGCATAATGCCTTTCTGTTAAAAGAGAATTGATTGCCCGAAAGAGATGGAAAATCCCTTGGCATGATTAAACATACCACCAATCTGGGAAAATCCGATATCCATTGCATAATGCTGAAAATTGAGGCCCGCTCCGATGCCCCACTGAAACGTTTCCAGACCGCCGACCGCAAACCCGATCCGGGTGGGGAACCAGGGACTTACCTCATATTCGGCCGCGACTGATACTTTCGGCAGGTAGCTAGAAGCCAGATCGTCACTGAAATACTGCTTTATTGTTGCATAGGTCATTAGATCATCAAGGACCCGGTACTCGAATCCAACCAGCATATAGGTCGGATAATTCGAACTGAAACCGGAAATTGAATAAGTAGTATCGGTCTTCACTCCTGCCTCCAGCAATGAATCCATATCTCCAAAATCCTCTGCATAAACTTCCGTAAAAATTGAATATTCAACCTTCTCAGCACTGACAATGCCCCAGTTTACGAAACCAAACAGATTATTCAAAGAGACATTCGCAGACATCTTTTTATTAATAACCGTCGCCAATCCCAGATCGAAGGCTATTCCAAAGCCGCCCAGACCATACACGGCTTCCATGTCACCATCCAGTACCATTTTATCGGGATATGTAGTCGCTGATCCGGTAACATTATTGAAACCTGTATAACCAATACCGACCAATGCTTTAACGGCAACACCGGCGGTTGTTTTTTCAACCACATCGCTCAATACCGGTATGGTCACTTCACGCCCATGGGCCAATGCAATCGAGGTGACCGCCTGCATTTCAACATTTGTGTTATCCAGATCGAATATCGGCTCGCCAAATTCATTTCCAAAAAATACAAAATTAAACAGTGATTTCGGCAAAGTCACCACGCCGGTCACCTCCGAACCTATAGACAGCGCCCAACGTCCGAAGGACAGGCTCAGGATTGGAAACTGAATCAACGGATTAAAACTGAGACCATCGTCGGGAAAATAGGCTAGCAAGTCCTCTTTATCCTGATCATTCAGGTAAGCGCCGGTAAAAAAGTGCTCATTCAGGATGAACGGCGATACCGCGGAATTACTGATCTGAATGGTCGGAAACGGGACCAGCGGAAAAAAACCGAAATTCATGGAGAAGCGGGGATTATTATCCAGTCCAAGGTTCGCCGGGTTCCAGCCGCTGATATACGCACCACGGGCCTTTGTGGCATAGGCGCCCGCCAGTGATGTGCTGACGGGATTGATATAGTACTGCGCAAAGGCAGTGGATGTAATTAATGCAATTGTGATTATATACTGTTTTATTCTTATCATGGTTTTGCTCCTAATTATCTTTTCCGGCTAAGTCAATAAACCCTTTAATTTTACTATATATTTGAATCGTCAGCGAATCGCTTTTAAACAGACGGGTCGGAATCGGGTTCCCGGCATTGTCGGTGTTACTCAGCAGATCAATCTTAGTCATAATGTATAATGAGTCCGTAAAGAGCGCAAATTGACTCTCATCGAGAAAAATTACCTCCTGGGAACTGCTGTCCGGAATTAACTGAAATGTGGCGATTGTATCCGGTGCAATCGGACTATCTGCCAGAAAGTAAAGCGTATCCTTTGCACCCAGCACCCGGATGAATCCGTTAAATTCAAATTGATTCTCCAAATTGGCATATAATGCTATCTCTTCCAACTCATCGGGTATATCATCTTTCATCAATTCCGGTGCAATTTCAATTGCGGCGTCGTCGGCAACTTCAAAGGACATCGGTACCAGAATGTCCATTGTTCCCTGAACAAATTGTGCCGTTGTTACAAACCCTTCGCCGCCGACCGATGCTGTACCATAGGAGATAATTTTATCGGGTTTGAGATTGATCAGTTCGGAAGCGTTCGGAATAACTACCAGCGGATTTTCAGTAATGTTCTGGCGAATGACCGATTCGGCACGATCACCGTTGGCGTTTAAACTGACAATAACAAGATCAAGGACTACCGGAACATCAATGTTGGAATCGAAATTGATCGTAATTTCCACGCTATTAAGATTAATTCCATTTAGTTCTTCCGGCAAGGCGGTGATAGACTGTTCAACGGAATCGATATTAATGGTTACGGTATCGATATAACCGGCTACAGATGAAAAAGATATATTCTGGAGACTGACATCAACGTCAATTTCATTACCAATGAACAGGGTCATTTCCTGATCGGAAGGCAAACTTACTGTAGATCTGTAGTGAATTTCCTGGTCAGCGGTAAAATCGGTCAAGGGAATCACAAGTTTATAATCATTCAACGGGATAATCTCAACAATCGGGTCGGTATTGTCAGTTAGGTTTATCGTATGCTGTAATGGCAGGTTTGTCGCTATATTTACTAGTTCGGTTACCCTGAATTTAACCGCAGCAACCGCCCCGATATGATTTGTGATCGACAAGGCGAGTTCTCCGGTATTGAAAAAGGCTTCATCGATTTTTGTGGCTTCTTCAAGTGTAATAACATTTCGGTCTACAATGGCGTCCTGAACAAAGTAGCCGGTGACTTCTGAGAAGATCAATTCGGACACATTGATATCCACGTCATAGGCACCCTGCAGGTCATAGGCAGTGATCACTCCGGAAGGTACTACAACAGTTGATGTATACGTAATATTTTGATTGAAACTGTCAGCACTGACATCGACCGTATTCGGATGAAGCGTATAGCCATTCAAATCCAGTAAAATCGTCGTTGTATTTGGCTCAGGAAACAGGTCTCTGACGACATGAATTGAATTTGAGGTCTGATCGACAAATTCGGGAATATCCAGTGTTAATTCAGGAACATTCTGATCATTGCTATTAGCGGTATTGTGAATATTGATAACCATCGTCCCGGAACTGATAACTGCAGATGTTATTTTAGATTCTGTAGATACATCAATCTCACCCATATCAACAATTGGTTCCTGAGTCACTATCCCTTCGAATTCAGAAAAGGTCATCTGCTCACCAACAGTTTTTCCGTACATAGCAATGTTAACCGTCACTCCGTCATCCTCAGAAACCTGAACCTTATCTGTGCCGGTATCCTCAGTGATCACCTGATAACTGTATTCCACTTGCTGGTTGTTCACATCCATTACCAGATAGGCATTAGTCAAATCATATGTCTCATCTGCCGGCTGATTGGCAGTCAAATTGATAATCTCCGTAAATGCCTGAATACCAGCGGCATCAGATACATCTATTGAAGTTATCGTTAATTCAAATTGTGAGTTCAAAGGCAGATTATTGACAATACTAATTCCGATTGTACCATTTTGTATTTTGGCTGTTTGAACTTTGTCTTCTGATTCGGCCAGTAAGATTACATCGGTGGTATCAATTGTCTGAGATTGAACAATTGCTTCTGCGGAAATGACTTCCAGTTTTCGCGCCTGAACATCAACAATAAAACTGGAATTGCAGGTAGTTGAATTATTAGTGACATTCGTTGTCCCGGAACCGGAAACAACTCCTGTTATTTCCAATATAATGGATTCCGGAAGTATTTTACCGGTCAAATTAATTGTCTTAGTATCAGAACTGCCGGTTAAAATTCCCGTATCCCAGACGGCTTTGGCACTGTCATTATCAGCACCGACGATTTTAGTGCTGTCGGCATTCAGCAGGCGGACCGTTAAAGGTGCACCCAGTTCTACAATCATTGCATTATTGATTGAAATTTCCAGCACTCCGGTAGCAAAATCGGCATTCTTGAAATCTTCAAATGTTATGTTTCGGTAAATTACAGGGATGTCTGTTGATTGTGGTATAGTCATCTGACTGTTTTCTGCAATTCCTGAAAAATCAATAACCTCAGACATCAATACAGGATCCGTCGCTATCGGGTCCGTATCGTCCAGTGAAATCGTCCCCAGGAGAGAATTGACTGATTGAGTTATCGGATCTACTCCGACCGGGTCCAATTGGGAAGAAAATTGCTTCACCGTTTGTTTCACACGGATATCATCGATTGATTGTGAAAAAGATTGATTAATATCTTCAATATTCAGCTGGTCACCCACCTCAACTTTTTCAATCTCCACCTGATCTTCATAGGCAAAAATCGAATCACGGCTTGTACCGTAGGGTACGCCAACAAACAATGAATCTCCAAACAGATCATCAGCGGTAATCGTGGTCTTCATCAAAGGAATTTCAAGATTGACATTCCAGGAAGGCATATCGGACTTATCAGGCAATTTCATCATGCATGAACTCGATACCAGCAATATGCTGAGCATGAATAACGAAACAAATTTTTTCATGTTAAAACCCTTATTTTTCTTTAAAACTAAATTGTTGGATATAATAACAGTATTGAGGTTGCTTCAGTGTGATATATCTCTCATTTATCCAGATAATAATGATTTCCAGTTTAATCAGATCAAACCAGATGTAGGTATTATCTTCTTA